>DATIEU010000621.1:0-5399 GCA_035455565.1 Steroidobacteraceae bacterium
TCGGAGTCTCTTTCGAATAACCGACCGCCCGCAGGGCGGCACGGTTGAGGAGCGCGCTGGTGTAGAGGTTGAGCACGAACACCGGCGTGTCGGGCGCCGCGGCGTTCAGCTCGGCGAGCGTGGGCATGCGCCGCTCGGCGAACTGGAACTCCGACCAGCCGCCGACCACGCGCACCCAGTGGTTGGGCGGCGTGCGTTGCGCCTGCTTGCGCAGCATGTGCAGCGCGTCCGCGAGCGACGGCACGCCGTCCCAGCGCAGCTCGAGGTTGTAGTAGAGCCCGCCGCGGATCGGATGCGAGTGCGAGTCGATCAGCCCGGGGATCACCGTGCGGCCCTTCAGGTCCACTCTCTTTCCCTGGAATTTGGAGATCTCGGCGTCGCTGCCGGTCGCGACGACGCGTCCATCCTTGATTGCCAGCGCCTGGACCATCGAGCGCCGCTCGTCCTGCGTCGCGATGCGGCCGTTGAACAGCACAAGGTCCGCTGCGGCTTCGGTGTTCATGGTTGCACAGCCTCCTATGAGGGGAGACGCGACGAGCGCTCTTACGAAGCTACGCCGGCCGTCGTTCACGCGGCCGCCAGTTCCACCAGGCGACGAAGACCAGGGCGAACGCGATCGACAGGTGCTCGACGAAGATGTTCGTGTGCTGGATGCGGGCCAGGCCCTCAAAGGTCCAGAAGGCGTGCGCGATCACGGTGGCGGCAACCGTAAACGCTGCCAGCGCGAGCGCTGCCAGGATCGCCGGCGTGCTGCGCAGCGCGATCGCCGCCACCGAGCCGCCGAGCTGAAGCGCGATGGTGAGCGCGGCGAACACCGCCGGGACGGCAAAACCGAAGTGCGCAAACTCGGCCACCGCGCCGTTGAAATCGAGCAGCTTGGCGACGCCGCTGAAGAGAAACGGCAGGCAGATTCCGGCGATGACCAGACGCGGCGCGATCATGGGGTTTTTCCGTAAAGCCAGAGAGCGAAGAGGCGCGTGAGCAGCGGCATCACCGGCCAAGTCAGCAGCGTGACGATCAACGCGGTGACGAGGACGTTGGCGAGCTGCGGGTGCCAGCCCGGCAGCAACCAGGCGAAGAGCGGCGGCAGCGCCGCGGTGAGCGGCAGCACGCCGAGGAAGGTCACCAGCGCCATCTTCACCTGGGCGGGCGGCGAAGCGCGCACCGCCTCCGGCGGCGTGAACCAGCCGCCGAGGCCGCTTTGCTCCTCGATGTACGGGTCGCTCTCGCTCAGCTCGCGCAATCGCCGCATCCATTCACCGTAGTCGCTGGAAGCTTTGAAACTCTGCCGGGCCTGCCCGTCGATGAACTGGTCGACGACGGTGTACTCGCGCGAATTGGCGCCCGGCCGCACGACATGAATCCCGCGGTTGCCGGGAAAGCCGAGCGCGAAGCCGATGAACTCCTGCATCGCGCTCTCGAACGCCGCCTCGCTTCCCGGCTTCACGCGCCGGCGTACCACGACCGTGACCGGCTCGTCAGGCATCAGGCGTGCGCGCCCATCGCGATCGCGTACTCCGGGAACTTGGTCGCGGGCGCGCCATGAACCATGGTGTAGGCGTACTCCACGCCCACGCCGTACGCGCCGCAGTGGTTCTTCACGATGTCCATCACCGCGTCGTAGGTGCCCTTCTGCGCCCAGTCGCGCTGCCACTCGAGCATCACCGACAGCGCGGTGACCGGCTTCGCGCCCGCCTGCACCACGCGCCGCATGGCGTTGTCGTGCGCGAGCGCGCTCACGTCGCCGCAGCAGTCCTCGACCACGTAGACCTCGTAGCCGTCGTGGATCGCCTGTACCGTCGGCAGCGCGACGCAGGTCTCGGTCCACAGGCCGGCGAGCACGATTTTCTTGCGCCCGCTCTTCCTGATCGCGGCGACGAAGTTCTCGTCGTCCCACGAGTTCATCGTCGAGCGCTCGATCGGCGCCTGGCCCGGGAACACCGCCTGGATCTGCGGCCACATCTGGCCGCTGAAGGACTTGCTCTCGACGGTGGAGAGGACCACCGGTACGTCGAACACTCTCGCGGCCTTGGTGAGCACCAGGTTGTTGTTGATGACCGACTGGCGGTCGAAGTTGGCGACCCCGAACAGCATCTGCGGCTGCAGGTCGATGATCGCGACCACGCAGTTGTCGGGGGTGAGCAGGCCTTTTTCGCTGAGCTTCGGGCGGGCGGTTCGTTGCAGCACGATGTGTCTCCTTACTGGGTTTGAATGCGGATATGGCGCAGCACCTGGAGCGTTGCGCCAACCAGGAACAGCAGGAAGAAGATGCCGATGATCGGCTGCGCCTTCGGGTCGTCGGGGGTCGCGAGGTACGGCGCTCGCGCCGGCAGGCGCGTGAGCGTCTCCACCGTGCCGGGAATGAAGTGGAAGAAGAAGCTGAGCGAGTAGCCCACGGCGGCGACGTAGCGCGAGAGCGCGCCGAATGCCTGCCGGTGCTCGGCGAGCAGCGCGACGGCCAGAACGACGAGCGTGACGAGCGCGAGGACGTGCGGAACGCCGAAGCCGCCCCGCTGGAAGATGAAGAGGCCGGTAAAGCACGAGAGCGCCGTGCCGGCGACAAACACGATACCGCTGCGCGTGCGGGTCGAGATTTCCCGGTAGCGCCAGAGCGCGACGAACCCGGCGGCGAGCGCGATCAGGCTGATCGCGGTGTGGACGGTACCGAGCGGCGTCAGTCCCAGCATGCGTCTCCCCACGGAATTTGCCATGGCACTCTACGCCAGGCGCCAGCCGTGTTTCATGTCGCGGCGCGACGGTTTTGTGTCAACCGACACGGCCACCAAGCACGGCATGGGCTTCGCAGTAAGCTAGCGCGCCATGAACTCCACGATTCTCATCACGGGCGCGGCGGGCAACCTCGGCCGCGCGGTGGCGAGCGCGTTTGCCGAGCGCGGGGCAAACCTGGTCCTGGTCGACGTTCAGCGTGAAGCGCTGGAAAAGGCCTTCGGCGCCGCCGATGGGCGGCGCCTGCTCGCCCCGACCAACCTTCTCGACCAGGGCGAGGCCGACGCGACGGTGAAGAGCGCGCTCGAGCGCTTCGGACGCATTGACGTCGCGTGCAACATCGCCGGCGCCTTTCGCATGGGGCCGCCGGTGCACGAGACGAGCGAAAAGGACTGGAATTTCCTCTTCGACGTGAACGCCAGGACCGTGCTCCACACCTCGCGCGCGGTTGTGCCGGCGATGATCCGGAACGGGGGCGGGAAAATCGTCAACGTCGGCGCGTACGCCGCGCTGAAGGGAGTGGCCGCGATGGGCGCCTACGTGGCGTCGAAAAGCGCCGTGATCCGCATCACCGAGACTATGGCCGCGGAGCTGCGCGAGAAGAACATCAACGTGAACTGCGTGCTGCCGACCATCATCGACACGCCCGAAAACCGCACGGCGATGCCGAAGGCCGACCCTCGGCGCTGGGTTGCGCCGCAGGACCTCGCCGCGGTCATCGTGTTCCTCGCTTCCGACGCGGCGCGCGCAGTGCACGGCGCCGCGATTCCGGTCACGGGCTTGAGCTAGCCATGAAGGTCCAAGCGGTCACGTTCCCGGGCGGCCAAGGGCAAGAGCTCGCCGCGCGCCTCGACGCGCCGGATGAAGCGCCGCGCGCGTACGCGCTGTTCGCGCATTGCTTCACCTGCGGCAAGGACGTCTTCGCCGCGAGCCGGATAGCGCAGCGGCTCACCGAACACGGCGTCGCCGTGCTGCGCTTCGACTTCACCGGAATCGGCGCGAGCGAGGGCGAGTTCGCCAATACCAACTTTTCGTCGAACGTGGCCGACTTGATTGCTGCCGCCTCGCACCTGCGGGAAGCCTACAAAGCACCCGCGTTGCTGATCGGTCACAGTCTCGGAGGCGCGGCGGTGCTCGCCGCGGCGCTCGAGGTGCCGGAGTCGAAGGCGGTCGTCACGATCGCTGCGCCGAGCGATCCTGGCCATGTCGCCGGGCTGTTCCGCGAGCAGGTGCCGGAGATCGAGGCGAAGGGGGAAGCCGTCGTGCAGCTTGCCGGGCGTCCGTTCACGATCAAGCGCCAGTTCCTGGCCGACGCCGCGGAGCAGAACCTCGTCTCGAAAGTCGCCCGCCTCAGGCAGGCGCTCCTCATCCTGCACTCGCCCAGGGACGCGACGGTCGACATCGCCAATGCGACGCGAATCTTCACGGCGGCCAAGCACCCAAAAAGCTTCGTGTCGCTCGATCGCGCCGATCATCTGCTGAGCGCAAGGCACGACGCCGTCTACGCGGCGAACGTGATCGCGGCGTGGGCGGAGCCTTATGCCTGGAGCATCGTTTGAATCGGCAGGCCTGATTTCACGGCGAGCGTGACGGGAGTTTTCTCGCTGATCTCCAGAAGCCTCGCCTGCTGCTCGGCTGTAAGCGAAGCCGAGAACGATACCCGGCGCTCGACCCTGTCGCCGTCGTCGCCGCGACGTAGCGCAACCGATACTGAGACCGTTCCGATATCCCAGCCCTTGCGCTTCGCGTACATGCGAAGGGTGATGGAAGTGCAAGCGCCCAGGCCGGCGAGGAGATACTCGAACGGCATCGGGCCGGCGTCGGCGCCGCCGCGCGCGGGCCGCTCGTCGACCAGCATCTCGTGCCTGCCACAGCGCACGACCTGGCGGTAGTCGGGGTCTTCGGACTCACCGACGACACTGCATTTGGCGATCACGATCTCAGGGTTTGAGCGCATGTTCCACCGCGGCGGTCCGCTTGGGGTCGACGAGGTCGAACACGCGCACTCCGTAGTGATCGGGCTTGTGCTCGAGCCAGCGCGGATCGCGCAGCGTCTGCAGCACATCCGCGTGGCCGGCGCCCCAGTGCTCAGCCATGGTCCAGGGCGAGAACTCGTAGTCCTTCGAGTGGTGCTCGTACTGCTTGGCCCGGTAGATAAGATGCACGATGTCGAAGCCGCTGCACGTGATTCGCGTACGAGCGAGCAGCTCCTGCGCGTCCGGATCCGCGCGCAACTCGGGTGGCAGCTTCGCGACAAGTCGGCGAGCGGCTTCGGAAACGCGACGCCAGGCGACCTCCAGGTCGGTGTTGCGGCGCGTGCGGCTCGAGTAGCGGATGTCTTTCTCCCGCTCGCTCACGTCGAACAGTGTGGCGGGGAAGTCGCCGCGCGCTGGAAAGAGGTCGACCTGGAACATGACGCGATGGCCGCCTCCCGGCTGCTCGAGCACGTAATCGAGCGGCGTATTGGAGACGAGGCCTCCGTCCCAGTAATGCTCGCCGTCGATCTCCACCGGCGGCAGGCCCGGCGGCAACGCGCCGCTCGCCATGATGTGCCGCGCATCGATGCGCTGCTTGGCGGAATCGAAGTAGGCGAAGTTGCCGGTGCGCACGTTGACCGCGCCGACCGAAAGGCGCACTTCGCCCGAGTTGATGCGGTTGAAATCCACCAGGCG
>DATIEU010000622.1:0-6702 GCA_035455565.1 Steroidobacteraceae bacterium
CTACCACACCGAGTTGCCCACCTCGTGGAGCAGTCGCGCCGCGATGGCGAGCCTGCTCGAGGCGCTCGCGATCCTGGGCCGGGGCGACGTACGCGGCGAGGTGATCAAGGAGCTCGAGCGTCACGTCCAGGCGTTGAACGAGTTTCAGGCCAAGCCCGGCGTGGATCCCGGACGGTTGCGCGTCGTGATGTCGAACCTGATGCGCCTGAGGAGCGAGCTGATCGGCCTCGGCGCGAATTTCCTGCAACCGTTGCGCGATTCCGAGTTCCTCAACGCCATCAAACATCGCAGCGCCATTCCCGGCGGCACCTGCGAGTTCGACCTGCCCGACTACAGCTTCTGGCTGAGTCGCGATGCCGCGACGCGCGCCGAGTCATTCAACGAGTGGCTGCAGCTCATGCGCCCGCTGTGCGATGGCGTCGTCGAGATCCTGTGGGTCACGCGCGAGAATGCGCGGCCGAAGAACGAGATCGCCGTGGGCGGCGTGCACCAGATCCAGTTCGAGCGCGAGAACCCGATCCAGCTGCTGAGGATCGCGCTGCCGATCGATTCGACGCTCTATCCGGAGATCAGCGGCAGCCATCATCGCTGCAGCTTGCGATTCCTCACCTGGCCTGATGTGCGTCAGCGACCCGTGCAGGCCGAGGACGACGTTTCCTTCGTGCTCACCTGCTGCACCTGAATCGATGGCCGGGCCGATCGTGAAGTGTCCGACGTGCGAGCGTCCGGTCGAATGGTCGGCGGACTCGCCGTTTCGGCCGTTCTGCAGCGAACGCTGCCGGCTCATCGATCTGGGCGCGTGGTTGAGCGAGGAGCGCGCCATCTCCGGCGAGACTCCGCCGCCTAGCGACGAGTCGGATAAGCCGGAAGCCTAGTCGCCTCACCCGAGCGAATCGTCGTCGCTTTCGTTCCCGCCGCGGCAGACGCCGGAGCCGTCGCGCCCGCAACGTTCATGTGCAGATGCTTGGTCAGAAACGCCCACTGATCGGCGACGTCGTCGATCTGCATCCAGATGGGCTTCCCGGCTCCGTGGCCGGCGCGCGTCTCCACGCGGACCAGCACCGGATTCGGGCAACCCTGCGCAGCCTGCAAAGCGGCGCCGAACTTGTAGCTGTGCCAGGGCACCACGCGATCGTCGTGGTCCGCGGTGGTGATGAGCGTCGGCGGGTAGCACTTGCCCGCCTGGACATTGTGATAGGGCGAGTAGGCGCGCAACGCGCCGAACTCATCCAGGTTGTCGCTCAACCCATAGTCGGATGACCATTGGCGCGCGTTCGCGCTCGCGGTCTGATAGCGCAGCATGTCGAGGACGCCGACAGCGGGCAGCGTCGCGGCAAACAGGTCGGACTGCTGTGTGAGCACGGCACCCACCAGCAGGCCACCGTTGCTGCGCCCATACGCCGCCAGGCGGTCATGCGAGGTATAGCGCTGATCGATGAGCCAGTGCGCAGCGCTGATGAAATCGTCGAACACGTTCTGTTTCTTGAGCTTGGTGCCCGCCTCGTGCCAGGACTCCCCATATTCCGACCCGCCGCGCAGATTCGCGACGGCGTAGGCGCCACCCATTTCGAGCCACACCAGAATGGACGGGCTGAACACGGGCGTCAGCGCGTTGTTGAACCCGCCGTAACCGTAGAGCAACAGCGGCGTTCGGCCATCGCGGGCCATGTCGCGCCGATGGGTGATGAACATCGGCACGCGCGTTCCGTCCTTGCTCGCAAAGAACACCTGCTCGGTCACGTACTGCGAGGTGTCGGCAGCGATCGCGGGCGCGCGAAAGATCTCGACCTTGTTGGTGGTCGCATCGTAACGATAGATCGACGCCGGCGTCGTGTAGTCCGAGTAGGCAAAGAACGTTTCCGGGCTCGCAGCGTGGCCCTCGAACCCGTCCACCGTGCCGTTGCCCGGCAGCGGGACCTCCTGGCGAAATTTTCCCGAGTCATCGAACACGCGAACGTGCGCGTGTGCGTCCCTCAGGTAGGCAGCGATCACCCGTCCGCCGACATAGGACGCGGACTCCAGCGTCTCCTCGGCCTCGGGCACAACGTCACGCCATGCCGAGCGCTGCCGATGATCGACGTCGACCGCGATGACGCGACCACGGGGCGCGTGGTCTGTTGTCGCGAAATACAGCGATGATCCGTTCGCACCGAGGTACGTGTAGAGGCCTTTCCATTCATCGAACAAGCGCACCGCATCGCGTGCGGCAAGCTGACGGGGCCCCTTGAGCGGCAAGTAGTAGACGCCGTTCGCGGCGTAACCGTCGAACACTTCGATGAGAAGGAAACGACCGTCTTCGGTCACGCGCGGATAGGGATTGCGGGTCGGATGATCCGTAATTGCGAAGATGAACTGATCCTGCGCCTGGGCATCGCCGAGTCGATGGCGATGGATCGCGACCTGGCGTGAATCGTCACCGCGCCCGTCGGCGCTCGCTGGATAACGGCTGTAGTAGAGCGCGGAGGAATCGCGATCCCAGCTGACCTGCGTGAACTTGGTGAACCGCAATATGTCGGGGAGGTCCTGCGCGGTCGCGACATCACGGATCCGCCAGGTCTTCCAATCGGTGCCGCCATCGGAGAGCGCATAGGCGACGTAGCGGCCGTCGGGGCTCGGCGTGAAATCGGCGAGCGCGATGGTGGCATCCGGGCTCAACAGGTTGGGATCGAGCAGCACACGCGCGGGGGCGCTGAGACCGTCGGCGACCTGCAGGACGCTCTGGTTCTGCAGACCGTCGTTGCGTGTCCAGAAATAGCGTCCTCCCTCGCGCACCGGTACGCCGTGGCGCTCGTAGTTCCACAGCGCTCCCAGGCGCTGCTTGATCCAGGCGCGCGCCGGGATGGACTCGAGGTAGGGTTGCGCAAGCTCGTTTTGAGCCACAACCCAGTGCCTGGTCTCGGGGCTGTCGAGGTTCTCGAGCCAGCGATACGGGTCGGTCACAGCCGTACCGTGATAGCGATCGACCTGGTCGATGCGTGCGGCCACCGGATATTTGACAGTGTCGGCAGCCGGCGTGTCGGGTGACGGCGGGTTGGACTGGCAACCGCCAACGACCATAGCGAGCGACATGGCCACCAGCGCGGTCCACCACCAGCGCGCCGCATGGATGATTGCAAGCCGCATGCTTAAACTCCCTGATCCTTCTTTAGAAGCGTACACACATGCCCTACCTGAGACTATGTCTCGCCATTTTAGTGCCTGCGCTGCTCCTTGCACGTCCCGCGATCGCTCGTGAGCTCACGATCGAGCGCATCCTCGCCGCGCCCGATCTCAGCGGTCCGTCGCTGCGCGCGCCGCGGGTTTCGCCCGATGGGCGGCGCGTCACGTTCCTGCAAGGCAAGAGCGACAACAAGGATCAGCTCGATCTCTGGGAGTACGACCTGGCCGCGCGCCGCTCACAGCTGCTGGTCGATTCCCGCGCGCTGCTCGGCCGCGAAACCGAGCTGTCCGACGAGGAAAAGCAGCGACGCGAGCGGCAACGCATCTCGGCGCTCTCGGGCATCGTCGACTATCAGTTTGCGCCCAGAGGGGACGCCCTGCTCTTTCCATTGGGCGGCGATCTCTACTACTACGACCTGCGTCGCAAGCGGCGGGCAGCGGTGCGCCGGCTCACGTCCAGCGAGGCTTTCGAGACGGATCCGCGCATCTCGCCGCGCGGCGGCTTCGTCAGCTTCATCCGCGACCAGGACCTGTGGGTGCTCGATCTCGCCTCGGGCCAGGAACGTGCGCTCACGAGCGATGGCGGCGGCACGATCAGCAACGGCATGGCGGAGTTCATCGCCCAGGAAGAAATGGACCGTCACACGGGCTACTGGTGGTCACCCGACGATCGCTACATTGCGTTCACGCGTATCGACGAGAGCGTGGTGCCCGAGTACCGGCGTTTCGAGATCGAGGCCGACGACGTCAAGGTCCAGTCGCAGCGCTACCCGGCGGCGGGCACACGCAATGTCCTGATCGAGCTCAAGGTGATCGATCTCGCGAGCGGCGCGGTGACCAGCATCGACCTTGGGCCCGAGCGCGATATCTACCTGGCGCGCGTCGACTGGTTTCCCGATTCGCGGCGTCTCGCCGTGCAACGTCAAACGCGCGATCAGCGGCGGCTGGAGCTCCTGGCCGCCGACATCAATACGGGCGCAACTCGCGTGCTGATCACCGAAACCAGTTCGACGTGGGTAGAGCTCAACGACGAGCTCACCTTTCTCAAAAAGTCGCCGCGTTTCATCTGGGCATCGAGCCGCACGGGTTTTCGTCACCTCTACCTCTACGATCTCGACGGGAACCTCGTGCGGCCCCTCACGGCCGGGAACTGGATGGTGGCGGGCGATCGCGGAGCCCGCGCAGTGCAGGGGGTCGATGAGACACGCAAGCGGCTTTACTTCACGGCCAACGAGCGCAGTCCCCTCGAGCGGCATCTCTATGTCACTTCTCTCACGACCAGCACGCCGGAGCAGGTTCGCCGCATCACCGCCGCAAAGGGCTGGCACAGTGTGGCGATGTCCGAGGACACGCGGTTCTTCCTCGAGACCTATTCGAGCTCCGAAAGGCCGCCGCGCGTGAGCCTGCGCGACACGGAAGATCGTGAGCTCGCGATGCTGATCGAAAACGCGCTCGATGAAGCGCATCCCTATTGGCCCTACATGGACCATCACAGCGTTGCTGAATTTGGCACGCTGCCTGCGGCCGACGGCCAGACACTCTATTACCGCCTGCTCAAGCCACCGCACTTCGACGCCACCGCGAAGTATCCGGTGATCGTCACGGTGTACGGCGGCCCGGGCGTGCAGAACGTGACGAACTCCTGGGGGCGCTATTACGACCAATACCTGGCGCAGCGCGGCTACATTGTCTTCACGCTGGACAATCGCGGCTCGGGCGAGCGCGGCGTGGCGTTCGAAACGCCGCTGCACCTGCGCATGGGACAGGTCGAAGTCGCCGACCAGGTACGCGGGGTCGAATACTTGCGAACGCTGCCGTACGTCGATGCACGAAGCGTCGGCATTTTCGGCTGGAGTTACGGAGGGTACATGACCCTCATGTGCTTACTCACCGCGCCAGACTATTATCAGGCGGGCGTGTCAGGTGCTCCTGTCACCGACTGGCAGCTCTATGACACGCACTACACCGAGCGCTATCTCAACCAACCGGACGCGAACGCCGCCGGCTATGAAGCGAGCGCCGTCCTGCCCTACGTGGGTAATCTGCGCGCACCGCTGCTGGTGATGCATGGCATGGCGGACGATAACGTCCTGTTCACGCACAGCACCCGCCTGTTCAGCGTCCTGCAGAAACTCAACAAGCCCTTCGACGCGATGACCTATCCGGGGAGTAAGCATGGCCTGCTGCGGCATGCGGACACGGGGCTGCACGGCTACACGATGGTGGCGCGCTTCTTCGACGAGCACCTGCGCAACGCGGACCACCAAGCGGTCGCGCATCAATAGTGGTGTGACGCGTTAGCGCTCTACCCCGAGCGCTTGCACGATGGGGCGATCGGCCTCGAGCAAATCCTCGCTCGACAGATCGGCGATCGCCACCCATTTCAACGCCTGACCGTCGAGCGTGCGAGGTTCGCCGCGGTAGGCGGTGACGCGCCACATGCAAAGCTGCACGTGGCGCTCCGGGTAGTCGTGGGAGATTTCCAGCATCCGCTCGGCAGCGTCGAGCTCGACTCCGAGCTCCTCCCGCAGCTCGCGCCGCAACGCTTCGAACTCACTCTCGCCCGCGTGGATCTTGCCTCCGGGGAACTCCCAGCGACCCGCCATGTGCTTGCCGGCAGGCCGTTGTGCGATCAGCACCCGGCCCCGTGAATCGAACAGCGCGCCAGCCACCACGCGAACCGTCGGGATCTGCGAAGGATGCTCAGGCCTCACGGCGCACGTCGCCCTGCAGCGCGCCGTGGCAATGCTTGTACTTCTTCCCGGAGCCGCATGGGCAAGGCTCGTTACGTCCGACCTTGCGATCGCCGCGCACGAACGGCGCTTGCGGGGCAGCTGTCGGCTGTCGCGCCACCGGACCCGCGGCCGGCTCCGGCTCCTCGGGAGCGACCAGCGATTGGGCCTGCGCGTGCTGCGCCTGTAGCGCGCGCGCCAGGCGGCGCTGACGTTCCTGCTCTTCGCGCTCGATCTCTTCCTGGCTGCGGACCTGCAATTTCGACAGGATGGTCACGGTGTCGAACTTGATGCGATCGAGCATCGCGCTGAAGAGCTCGAAGGCCTCACGCTTGTACTCCTGTTTGGGATTCTTCTGCGCATAGCCGCGCAGATGGATGCCCTGGCGCATGTAGTCCATCGCCGCGAGGTGCTCGCGCCAGTGCACGTCGAGCTGCTGGAGCATGATCGCCTTCTCGACGTGACGCATGAACGGCACGCCGTAGGTGGTCACCTTCTGTTCGTACGCGTTGGCGATCTCTTCCACGACGCGCTTGCGCAACCCCACTTCATCGAGAGCCTGGTCGCTCTCGAGCCAGGCGCGCACATCGAGCTTCAACCCGAAGTCGCGCTCGACCGCTGTGCCGACCCCGGCGGCATCCCATTGCTCGGCGACGCTCCCGGGAGGCACGAACTGACTGATGAGGTTGTTGACCACCTCGTCGCGGATGCCGCGCACCGCGTCCGCCACATCGTCCGCGGCCATCAGCTCGCTGCGCTGCTGGTAGATCACCTTGCGCTGGTCGTTGGCGACGTCGTCGTATTCCAGCAG
>DATIEU010000623.1:0-8846 GCA_035455565.1 Steroidobacteraceae bacterium
CACGCGCGCGACAAGACCGATGTGATCACGCTGCACAACGGCGATCGCGTGACCGGCGAGATCAAGTCGCTCCAGTACGGGCAGCTGCAGCTCAGCACCGACGACATGGGCACCATCGCCATCGAGTGGGAGGCGATCGCCAATATCGAGAGCAACTATGTGTTCGACGTCGAGGAGATCGGCGGTGACCGTTATTCCGGGGTGCTCGGGACCAATCCGGACGGCACGGTGACGGTGGCCTCGCCGGGTGGCACGGGCGAGATCGTCCATCAGCGGGTAACGCGCATCGCCCAGCTCGAGTCGGGCTTCTGGTCACGCATTGACGGCTCGTTCTCGGCTGGCTACAGCTTCTCGAAGTCGAGCGATGTGACCGTGATCAGCGGCGGGTTCGACGCCACCTATCGGTCGGAAGACATCGCTGCTGCGCTCGGTCTCGACATCAACTCCACCACCTCGCCGGAACAGGGCCAGCAGGATCGCGACAAGATCGCCTTCACGTACCAGTGGCTACTGGAGAATCGCAATTACTGGGCAGGTATCGCCTCGCTCGAACGCAACGAGGAGCTCGGCATCGACAGCCGCATGCAGCTTGGCGGCGGCTTCGGACGCTTCGTACGCCAGACCCCATACAGTGAAGTGCAGGCCTTTGCCGGGGCGACTTATACCAAGGAGTGGGTTACCGGTGACGAGGAGGGCCAGGACAGCGCCGAAGGCGTACTGGGCGGAAGCTGGCGGATCTTCCGGCTCAACACACCCAAGACCACCCTCACGTCGCAGCTCGTGCTGTACCCCAGCCTCACCGAATCGGGCCGTTACCGCGGCACCGCGGATGTGTCCTTGCGCAAGGAAATCATCGAGGATTTTTTCTTCGAGCTGTCCTTCTACTACGACTACGACAGCGAGCCGCCGGGCGAGGCGACCGCCAAGGACGACTACAGCATCGTGACCTCGCTCGGCTACACGTTCTGACGTGCGTGCCCGAACTACCCGACATCACCATTTATCTTGAAGCGCTCGAGTCGCGCATTCGCGGTCACCTGCTCGAGAGAGTCAGGCTCGCGAGCCCGTTTCTCCTGCGCACCGCGGAGCCTGCGCTCGCGAGCGTGTTCGGGCAGCGCGTCACGGGACTGCGGCGGCTCGGCAAGCGCATCGCGATCGGCTTCGAGAACGATCAATGGCTGGTCCTGCACCTGATGATCGCGGGCCGGCTGCATTGGCTCGCGCACGGCACGAAACGCTCGCGAGCCGGGCGCCCGCTCGCCACGTTCGAGTTCGACAACGGTGCGCTCACGCTCACCGAAGCCGGCACGCAACGCCGGGCGTCTCTACATGTCGTGCGCGGCGAGGAGGGGCTGCGCGCGCATGAGCGCGCCGGCTTGCAAGTGTTGGAGGCGTCGCGGCAAGCGTTTGCGCAGCGCCTGCGCAGCACCAATCACACGCTCAAGCGCGCGCTCACTGATCCGCAGCTCTTCAGCGGCATCGGCAATGCCTATTCCGACGAGATTCTGCACGCCGCAAAGCTTTCTCCCGTCGCACTCACGGAAAAACTGACGGACGAAGAGGTGGCGCGCCTGCAGGCGGCGACCGTCAAGGTGCTGATGCGCTGGATCAGCGTGTTGCGGTCTGAGACCGCCGGGCAATTTCCGGAGGGTGTAACCGCATTTCGTGAAGGCTTTGCGGTGCACGGGCGCTTCGGCAAGCCGTGCCCGGTCTGCGGCACCAAGGTGCAGCGCATCCGTTATGCGAGCAACGAGACCAACTACTGTCCGCGCTGCCAGACGGCTGGACGCATCCTCGCCGATCGTTCACTCTCGCGGCTGCTCAAGGACGACTGGCCGCGCAGCATCGAAGAGATGGAAAAGCAAGAAGACGGCAAAGCCACCGGAGGCTGATCGATGTCGGAACACGGCTCCTCGGCGAAGGCGATCCTGTACGCGTTTCTCGCCAACCTCTTCATCGCCATCACCAAGAGCGCGGCGGCGATGTACACGCATTCGGGCAGCATGCTGGCGGAGGCGATCCATTCCTACGCCGACACCGGCAACCAGGTACTGCTATACCTCGGGCTCAAGCAATCGCAGCGGCCCGCCGACGAGAGCGCTCCGCTCGGCTACGGCAAACTCAGCTATTTCTGGAGCTTCATCGTCGCGCTGCTGCTCTTCAGCATGGGCGGGCTGTTCTCGATCTACGAAGGCTGGCACAAGCTGCATGCGCCCGAACCCCTGAACCAGGCCTGGATTGCGCTCATCGTCCTCGGCGTTTCCATCGTGCTGGAGACCGGGAGCCTCCTGGGGTGCCTGCGCGAGATCAACAAGCTGCGCGGCGAGCGCACGTTCAAGTACTGGTTCAAGCACACGCGCAACGCGGAGCTCGTGGTCGTGCTGGGTGAGGATATCGCCGCGCTTCTGGGCCTCGTCATCGCTTTCGTCTTCGTCGCGCTCGCCATGGTCACCGCCGACACGCGCTTCGATGCGGCCGGCTCCATCAGCATCGGCGTGGTGCTGATCTGCATTTCTGTGTTCATCGCGATCCGCATCAAGCGGCTCATCGTCGGCACCTCGGCGGAAGAGGACCTGCGCGAGGGGATCGATGACATGATCCGCGAGGACCCCGCGATCGAAAAACTCTTCAAGGCGATCACGCTGCAGGTGGGGCCCAAGGTGATGCTCGCCGCCAAGATCAAGATGCGTTCCGACCTGGAGGTCGGCGTGGCGGTCGAGCACATCAACGCGCTCGAGCGGCGCATCCGCGAGCGCTTCCCGGAGATCGGCTGGTGCTTTATCGAGCCGGATGTCGTGGACTGAGCTTCAATACCCGCGCTTGACGTCGACCACCGAAAGCATGCGTTCGCCCGCGACATAGCGGCGCAGGTTCTCGCGCGCGATGAGCCAGTGGCGCTCGCTGCCGAAGTCGGAATCCGTTGACACGTGCGGCGTGATGATCACGTTGGGCATCTTCCACAACGGGCTCTCCGCCGGCAGCGGTTCGGGATCGGTGACGTCGAGGCCGGCGCCGCCCAGCCGTTTCTCGCTCAGCGCGCGCGCCAGTTCCGCCGTTACGACGGTGGCGCCGCGACCGACATTGATGAACAGCGCTTTGGGTTTCATGGCCGCAAAGGCGCGCGCGTCGAACACACCCTTGGTCTCTTCCGTCAGCGGCAGGGCGTTGACGACCACGTCCGCTTCGCGCAGCAGCGTCATGAGCTCCTCGGGCGGCCCCACGTGGCTCACGAACGAGGGCGCGGGCCTGTTGCTCGCCCGCGTGGCGGTGATCCGCATGTCGAAGGCATGCGCGCGCTTCGCAACCTCGGTGCCGATGCCGCCGAGTCCCGCGATCAGCATGGTCTTGCCCTGTAACGCGAGCGAGCCTTCATCGCCGACCGCATCCGCATTCCAGCGGCCGGCTTCCTGCTCGCGCACGTAGGTCTGCAGTCCGCGCGCGAGCGCGAGCGTCATGGCCATGACGTGCTCGGCCATCACCGGACCGCCGACGCGTTGCATGTTGGTGACGAGAATGTTCCGTTCGGGGATAACGGGTATGCCCACGCAACGCTCTGCGCCCGCGCTCATCAGTTGGATCCACTGCACGCGGCTGCCCTTGGCGAGGATATCGGCCGTGCAAAACCCGATGAGTGCATCGGCTCGCGGTGCCGCAGCGATCGCATCGGGAAAGTCATTCGCCACGATGAGCTCGACGCCGGGCGCCACTTCGCGCAACCACTCGATCTTCTGCGGCGTGGGGTCACGCACGATGATGACGCGGGGCTTCTGCCAGCCCGGTCGATCGCGTACCGGCGCGGCTGCCTCCTGCAAGCCGAGCTCGGCGACCAGCCTGGCAGCGTCCGGATCGGCGGGCGTCTGGGCCATCGACGGCACGGCAAGCACAGCGAGGAGAACAAGGGTTGCGCTCAACGCGCGCGCGGTCGGCATCGTGGGCATTTTTCGATCCTTGTGGCCGTTGAACATAGTGAGCAAGCGAGCAGTGAGTCTATCGGGAAGCCTTCAGAGAATCCCCTAGCCGCGCACTTGGGCTGGTCCACAAACCCATGATCTTCATGGAATCTTGACATGTGCAGGCCGAGGTCCTGCGCGTCAGGTCACAGCGATGGTTATGAGCGATCATTAACTTGTCGCCCGCCCATGAGCACACCGATAGCGCTGCGACAACCCGGCGTTGCGACCGATCACTCGAGCGAGCTCGCCGAGATCATCGAGCACGCGCGTATCCAGACCATCTTCCAGCCGATCCTCGATCCGCTGGGACGAGGCATCCTGGGGTACGAGGCGCTGTCGCGCGGTCCCTCCACGAGCCGGCTGCATTCACCGCTCGAATTGTTCGCGGCCGCACTGCGTGCGAACTGCACCGTGGCGCTGGAGGAGTGTTGCCTGGGTCGCGCGATCCAGCGCTTTCGCACCGCCAGTCTCCACGGGCGTCTGTTCCTCAACATTTCGCCTTTCACGCTGCTCGCCGCGCAGTCGTTGCCGCAGCGACTGTCGAACCTTCTCGCCAAGCTTGGGCTGCCCGCGAACCGCTGCGTGCTGGAAATCACCGAGCAGAGCCTGGTCGACGATTACGCCGCGGTGCGACGCGCGCTCGATGCGTTGCGCGAGATCGGCTGCGAAATCGCGGTCGACGATCTGGGCGCCGGTTACTCGGGCTTGAAGACCTGGTCGGAGCTCAGGCCCGACTACGTGAAGATCGATCGCTACTTCGTCTCCGACATCCATGCCGACGGTGTCAAGGCCGAGATCCTGCGCTCGGTCGTGGAAATGAGTCGTGCCATCGGCAGCCGCGTAATTGCCGAGGGTGTCGAGACCGCAGAGGAATGCACGGAGCTGCTCGATATCGGCGTCGACTACCTGCAGGGCTATTACTTCGGGCGTCCGCAGGCCGAGCCGAAGGTGAACGAGGCGGCCATGGCGCATCTCGCCGGACGCGGCACGAGCGTCAATGCGGCGTCCGCGGAGGAGCTAATCATCAAGGTCCCACCCATCGAGCCGGACACAAGAGTGCAGGACGTGGTGGCCTTGTTCCGCGCGCACCTCGACTGGGATTCTCTCGCGGTGGTGCGCGACGGGCGTCCGCTCGGCATCGTGCGTCGCGACGACCTGTTCCAGTTTCTCACCAAGCCGCTGCATCCCGAGGTCTACAACCGCAAGCCCGTGACCAGCGTGATGGAATCGCCGCCGCTCCTGATCGATTCGCGCCTGCGACTCGACCAGGTGGGCCGCCTGGTGACGCGGCGTTCAAGACCGAAGGTCAACGACGACTTCATCATTACGCGCGACGGCCGTTATGCGGGTATCGGCAAGATCATCGACGTGCTGCGTCACCTCACTGCACAGCAGATCCAGGCGGCCAAGGACTCGAATCCGCTGACGCTCCTCCCGGGCAACGCGCAGATCAATGCGCACATCGAGCGCATGCTCGCGCAGCGTCGCCACTTCGTCGTCTGCCATCTCGACGTCGATCACTTCAAGCCGTACAACGACCAGTACGGTTATGCGCGCGGCGATCAGTTCCTGTTGCAACTGGCACAGATGATCCGCAACGCCATCTGCGGGCGCTCGGATTTCGTGGGGCACATCGGCGGCGATGACTTCATCGCGGTGATGCGCAGCCAGGACTGGAAGACGCGCCTCCTCAATCTCATCGCCAACTTCTCGGGCGCGGTGCCCAGCCTGTATGCCGCGGAGCATCGCGAAGCGGCCGGCATTCGCGCGGTGGATCGCGACGGCGTGTTGCGCACCTACCCGCTGGCCACGTTGTCGGTGGCAGCGCTCGAGGTGGATGCCGATCGCCACCTCGACAGCAACGCGATCGCGGACGAGCTCCGCCGGGTGAAGGCACTTGCGAAGGCGCAGCACGGCAGCAGCTTGCTGCTCAGCGCCGGCGAACAAGTCGTGGATCTGCAAATCGCGCCCGCGTGAGCGGCGCCAACACCCCCTAACGAGGCTGGCCGAAGTCCGGCGCGTCCGCGGCGAGGTAAGCCCGCTCCGCGGGGGTGCTCTCGCGCCCGAGGATGGCGTTGCGGTGTGGGAAGCGGCCGAAGCGCCGAACAATGTCCCGATGCACGATGGCGTACGGCAAGCAGGACTCGACGAACGCACGCTGCTCATCGTCCGCTGCGCGCACCAGCGAGCCAAACACCTCGACCGCCTTCTCCTGCACGGCGAGTGATTCGGCGTGCTGCAGGGGCATGCAGAAGAAGACGCGCTCACAGGCGTCGAGCAGCCGGTCCGCACCCGACTTGATGCCTTCGAGCGTCAGAGCGAGCGCGGCGGCATCGCCCGCGAAGGCGCGCGCCGTGCCGCGATGAATGTTGCGCGGCAACTGGTCGAGCACCAGGATGAGCGCCAGGCGTCCCTGTGGGCTTGCAGCCCACGAGTCAAGCTCGCCGCGCACAGCCTGATCGACGAGATCGGCGAACCTCGAGCGGATCAGTTCGTCCTGAGCCCGAACCTCGGCAGCGGTATCCATCCCAAACCAGAACTTCATGCGCTCTGCAAGCGCCGCTGCGCTCTTCGCGGCGTCGGCAAACCAGAAGTCGAGGACAGCCTCCGGCGTCATTCGTCACGCTCTTGCCTTGCGGCCGCTGATGACTGGCACCTGCCATACCGCATAACGGTCTGGATCGCGAATGTTGGCGCTCACCTGGTCGAACAGCGCACGCAACTCCGCGACCGAGAGCGCAGTGTGCTCGCTGATCACTTCCGAATAACCGTCGCGCCACGCGTCGATGATCGACGCGAACGTCTCGCGCGGCACGCGCAGCGTATCGACGCTGACGTAATCGACGCGCAGCTCCTCGAGCCCCAGCGCCTTGAGCAACGCGTACGTGCGCCGGCCGATGCGACCGTCGGTGTTGATGGCGCGCAGATAGGCGATACAGCCGTCATCCCAGAGGCGATCGGAATCGAGCGGGCCGGGCTCCATGTGCAGCATGCCGTAGTCCTCGCTCAGCACGTGTACCCACCCGCCAGGTGCGCAGATGCGAACGAGCTCCTGGAGCACTCTCTCCGGCTCGGGCACGAGTTGCGTCATGTGCCGGCAGACCACCAGGTGGAAATGCGCATCGGGGAGCCGCAGCTCGAAGGCATCGCCCCGCTCGAAACGCAGCCGCGGCGCGAGCGCCTCATGGCGGCGGCGCGCGTAGTTCACCAGCTGCTCCAGCAGGTCGACTCCGAGCACCGCCGCATGCGGGTAGAGCGCCGCGAGTCGCGCCGTGATCTCGCCGGTTCCGCAGCCGATGTCGGCAATGCGGCAGTCGCCTCCCAATTGGTAGCGGTCCAGGAACGTCTGCTCCTGCGGCCAAATACACTCGGCCTGGGCCGCGAGGTTGCGGACCATCGATTCGTCGGCCATCTGCTCGGCCTGGGGATTACGTTGCATGCTCATGCTGAGATCGTTCAACCCGCCGCGAGTGCTGGCGGCGTTGACAGTTCAATCCTCATGCGGTTGAGATTCTAGCGTGCGGAGGCCGGTGTACATCCGCCTGCAGGGAGAACCCATGTCGACACGAGCTCGATTCGTGCTTGTCTGCGCGCTTGCCCTTTCGACGCCAGTCCATGCGGCCGAGGTGGCGGTTCCGCCGGATCTGCAACCTTGGCAGAGCTGGGTCCTTCACGGCGAAGAATTTCGCCGTTGCCCCTACCTGACCGGAGCCGGGACGAGCGATGCACTGGGCTTCCAATGCGCGTGGCCCGAGCGGCTGCTGCTCGATCTCGATGCGCGCGGCGGGCGCTTCAACCAGCAGTGGCGCGTGTATGCCGATTCATGGGTCGTGCTGCCGGGGAATCTCGAGCATTGGCCCCGCGATGTGCAGGTGAACGGCACGCGTGCCGCGGTCGTGGGGCGGCAGGGCGTGCCGCAGATGCGGCTGGTCCCGGGCGCTCACACGATCGCCGGCAGCTTCCGCTGGAGCAGCCGACCGGAATCGCTCAGCGTCCCTTCGCAGACCGGGATCGTTCAATTGACGATCGACGGGCAGGCGATCGCCCAGCCCGAACGCCCGGGCAATGCCGTGTGGCTCGGCAAGCGCCGCAGCGCCACCGAGCAATCGCAGATGGAGATCGACGTCTACCGCCTGGTCCGCGACGACATACCTGTCACGCTGACGACGCGCATCCGCTTGCGTGTGGCGGGAGAGGCGCGCGAGGAACTGCTCGCCAGGGTGTTGCCGGCGGAGTTCGTTCCGCTCAGCCTGAGCACGCCAATCCCGGCGCGGCTCGAGCCGGATGGCCGGTTGCGTGTCCAGGTCCGTCCCGGCAGCTGGCAGATCACGATCGCAGCACGCGGCGCGGGTGTGGCCGAGTCACTGCAACGTCCGGCGGGCGACGGAACCTGGGCACGCGATGAGATCTGGAGCTTTGCGAGCCTGGACCGCTTGCGTGTCACCGCGGTCGAGGGCGCCGAAGCGGTCGATCCCGTGCAGGCTGATGTACCCGAGGACTGGCGGCAGTATCCGAGCTACCGGCTCGCTCCGGAGACAATATTCAAGATCGTGGAGCGAAGTCGCGGCCTGGCGACGGCCGACGAGAACCGTCTCACCCTGCAGCGCGAAGTCTGGCTCGACTTCGCCCATGCCGGCTACACCGCAGTCGATCTCATCGAGGGACAGATGCGCCAGGGCTGGCGTATGGATGTCGTGCCGCCCTACCGGCTGATGAGCGCGCGCATCGGCGAAGAGAACCTGTTGGTCACGGAAGGCCCGGTCGCGGGCAGCACCGGCATCGAAGTGCGCTCACCCGGGGTCTACGTCAACGCGGTGAGCCGTATCGAAGGATCCTCCGGCATGCCGGCGACCGGATGGCAGAGTCGCTTCGACAACGTGAGCGGTATTCTCA
>DATIEU010000624.1:0-2557 GCA_035455565.1 Steroidobacteraceae bacterium
CGCTCATGGTGCCGGTCCTCTCAGGCCCGTGTCGTCTCGCCCCGCAGCAGCGCGTCGAGCCGGCCCGCGTGCTCGAGCGCGGCCAGCTCGTCGAAGCCGCCGACGTGCGTCTCCCCGATGTAGATCTGGGGCACGGTGCGCAGGCCGGTCTTCTCCATCATCTCGATCCGCCGCTCCGGCTCCAGGTCCACACGGATTTTCTCGATTGCGTCCACCGCCTTCGACCGCAGGAGCCGCTCGGCCATCTGGCAGAACGGACATGTCCCCGTGCAGTACATCGTCACCTTCTGCGTCATTCAGCCCTTTTCCAGCGGAAGGTTCGCCTGCTGCCACGCCGCGATGCCGCCGCGCAGCGCGAAGGCCTCGGCGAACCCCTTCTTGCGCAGCATCCCGCTCACCGACGGCGCGCGCGAGCCGGTGCGGCAGCTGACGACGATCGGGCGCGCGCGGTACTTTTCGATCTCCTTGATGCGGTCGGCGAGCTGGGCCTCGGGCAGGTGCTTGGCGTTCGCGATGTGCCCTGCGGCATAGTCGCCGGTGTCGCGCACGTCGAGCACCAGTGCATCGCGGCGGTTGATGAGCTGCACTGCCTCCATGGCGCCGACTTCGTTCGTCATGCGGAACGGCCGGGAGATGAGCGGCCACAGCAGCATCGCGCCCGAGGCGAGCGCGAGCCCGAACAGCAGCATGTTGAACGGGCTCTTCTGGAGAAACTGCAGGAATGATTCCAACTCGAATCCTCGCGCATCCCGTCGCGTCACTTGCGTTACCGCGACACGCGCCCTTCCGCGGATTTTGAAGCCGCCAATTCTAGCAGAGGCCCCATCTCGGAGGGATACAAACGCGCGAGTGTCGTCAGCTCGGCGACCGCCGTTTTGAGCTCATAAGGGTACGCGCGCAACGATCGTTCGAGCTGCTCGCGCGCCGCTTCGGCGCGCCCCGCGAGCGCCAGCAACTGCGCCTGACGGAAGACCACAACATGAACCGGCGCGAAGCGCATGGCGCGCGTGACGAGCGCGAGCTTCTCGTCCAGTTGCACCCGGTCGACGCTGACGGCGTAGGCCATCGCGAGCTCCACGTACGGCCTGAGGAGCGGCTCGTCGTGCACCTTCGTCAACGCATCGGCAAACGCCTGGTCGCTGGGCGCTGGCGACGCGTGCTGCTCCGTGGAGAACACCAGCCGCTCGAAGTCGCGATACGCAAGTATCACCGCGGCCAGGTTCACGCAGCCCACGAGCATCGACAGCGCCACCGCCGCGCGCGCTGCACCGGGGAATCGCATGGGCAGGGCTTGCTGCGCGCCGAGTCCCAGCAGCAACGCCGCAGGGCCGAGGAAGTAGGAATACCACAGCGGATACTCGAGAAGGCTGTGGATGCCGATGACCGCGAGCGCCGACAGCAGCCACCACCAGGCAGGGTCGAGACGCACGCGGCGCAGCCCCACGAGCCAGGCGAGCATCGCTCCAACAATAATGAGCGCACCCGCGACTCCCGTCTCCGCCATGAGCTGAAGCACCACGTTGTGCGCGTGACTGAACACGGAGCCGGTTGCCCCACTGGCCGGATCATTGTGCAGAAAATGGTGCCACGCGAACTGCCCCAGGCCGGCGCCTAGAACCGGGGCGGTGAGAAAGAGCTGCCACGCCTCGCCCCACAGTTCCAGGCGCGGCCCGACTCCGCTCGCGATCTGGAACACGCGCTCCCCGGGGCCCATCATCGGCGGCCCACCTGTCGGCAGGAGCATGGGCAATTTCACCAGCCAGAGCGCAGCCACAAAGCCGAGGGGAAACATGCAAGCAAAGACCGCGATCCTGCGGCTCGCATTGTTGCGCAGGCGGCGATGCACCACCAGCGCGAGTACGAAGAGCATGGCCAGATAGAGCCATGCGCTGCGAGAGCCGGCGAGCGCCAGCGCCACCAGAAGAAGCGCCGCGCAGGCAGCGGCCGCGGCGGTGACAAGACTGCCGCGGCTGCACAAGTACGTCACCGAGATGAGCGACAGGGCAATGCTTGCGCCGTATTGGTTGATCTGCGCGAGATTGCCATAGACCCCCTGCTCTCCCCTTTGCGTGATCATGAAATTGAAGGGGGTCGAGACGTTGTAGTGCTGCACCAGGCCGATCAGCACTTGGAGCACGCCGGCCGCCAGCAAAAACCAGGCGAGGGTCGTCGCGATCGCGTCGAGCGGGAGCCTGCGTCCCAGCGCGTGGCCGAGCAGCGCCATCAGCGCTGCCCACATCAAATAGAGACCTGCGGTCAGCGCCTGCTCCGCGTACGGCACGCGATCGAGCGCGACCTGCACGGCGAGCAATGCGGCAAGCGCGAGCGGAGCGAGCGCGATGAGCGGCACCGTCGCCTCGCGCCACGGCTCGCGGGTGAGCAGCCAGGCCGCGGCGGCGAGGCCGAGCGCGAACGCAAGCCACTCGCTGTAGAAGGCGGTGAGCGGAAAGCGGTGATAGGGCTGCAGGAACGGGATCGTCCACGCGAGGCCGATGAGCAGCACCACCGCACGCAGAACGTTGGGCCGGCCGGAATGGTCTAAAATCGCCATTCGGAA
>DATIEU010000625.1:0-3519 GCA_035455565.1 Steroidobacteraceae bacterium
CATGCGATGGCGAAATCGTCATCCGTGCCGGCAGTGGTATGCCCGGCGACGATCAGATTGCCGTCCGGTCGAACCGCGAGTGCGCGGGCGAGGTCCGCGCCTCCGGAAAAGTCGAGCATCGCCTTGCCGCCGCTGCCAAACGCGGCATCCGGATTGCCGGCTGCATCGAGACGGACGACGGCAAAATCGGTATCCACCCCGTTGAAGGCGTGACCTGCCGCGACGATCTTGCCGTCCGCGGCATCTATCGCCACCGCCTCTGCAATGTCCGAGCTTCCCGCCAGATCGACGATGACCTTGCCGCCGCTTCCGAAACTGGCATCGAGGCTGCCGTCGGCGTCGTAGCGAGCGAGCGCGAAATCGGACCTTCTGCCCGTGGAAGCCGTGTCGACGCTACCCGCGACCACGATCCGTCCATCGGGCTGCAGCGCGAGTGCCCGCAGTTGATCGGCGTGGCCGTCGAGATCCGTCGTGACCTTACCGGTGCCATTCCCGAAGCCCGCTGTATCGAGCGCGCCACTGGCATCGAGGCGCAGCAGCGCGAAATCGCTGTCGGTGCCGTTCCACGCATATCCCGCGGCTACGATCTTGCCGTCCGGCTCGACCGCGACCGCGTGTACGCCCGCGTCAAAGTCCGCGAAGGCCACCGTAACCTTGCCGCCCGTACCAAAGCCGTCATCGAGCGAACCGTCGGAGTGATAACGCACGATTGCAAAGACGGTGCCCGCGCCCTGCTGCGCGTGCCCCGCGACGACGATTGCGCCGTCGCCCTGCACTGTGACGGCCATCGCGCCGTCCCCACCGTTCGCAAAGTCCGTCATGACCTTGCCGCCTGCGCCGAACGTCGTGTCGAGTGAACCGTCGCCGTTGTAGCGTGTCAGCGCGAAGTCATCGTCGCTGCCGTTGAACGCCGACCCGACGGCAATGATGCGGCCGTCGGCCTGGATGGCCTGCGCCTGCGCGCGATCGGCCGCCGTCGGTTTCGCCTGCATGTCATCGAGAGGCGTGAGCCCTTCGACCTCGACCACGATGCCGCTGCCCGTATCGAGAGGGTCACGAAACGTTGCCTCGACCAATGTCGGTCCTTCGATGAGCGAGGTCTCGACCGCGGCGTCGGCGCGAAACAGGATGCCGAACTCTTCGCCGACCGCGATCTGCGAGAGGTCCACCTCACCCTTGAACCGGCTGCAGGTGATTTCTCTGGTGTCCTCTGATTTGAGCGTATAGGGGCAATTCATATGTGCCGGGATGGTGAAGCCCAGGCTCCAACCAGCGTCCGTGGCGTAGTCGATTTTCATGTACTTTCTGAAAAAGCGGTTGTGCGCGCCGTTCAGCGCCATTTCGCCCACCGCATCGAACCAAGCACGCGATCCGTCGAAACCCCGGCCAAGGTAAGCGGGACCGCGCGTCACGTAGAGATAGGCCTTGGTGACGGTGAAAGTCATCCATGCGGAATCCCGGTTCTTGCGAAACACCTGGCCCCAGCGTGCGGAAGCGGCGACCCCATCACGCGCAGGGCTGTCCGGTGAGGCGCCATTGCGCTTGATGGCCTGTGCCCAGAACACGCCCTTGTCGTCCGCGAACGCCTGGCCTGTGTCCGGCGCGTTGGTGCGGGCGGGGTACTGAGGAAAGAGAAACGTCGCCGTCTCGTTCAGGAAGGCCAGCGCCTGCTCGGTACCGAACGGCGACTCCTGGAATTCACTGTAGGGGCCTGGGTTGTCGTACACGATCGACATTCCGAAGGGAATGCCGATGCGCGTGACTCCGCCACCCTCCGTGGCGCCAGCGCTCAATGACACGGCGATTCCCAACATGAGCATGCCGAGTGCGCGAAGCGCACGCTCTGCAACGATTGCCGATAGCGTCCTCATGATCTTCTCTCCTGCTGCGCAAGCACCGCTTGCGTGGTCGGAGCACCGCTGAAGTCCGTGGTGACTGAGCCGCCGTTACCGAAGGTCGTATCGAGGCTGCCGCTCGCTGGCCCGGGCGCGGGCGGCGGTGGCGGTGGTGCGGGCGGTGGCGTTGGTGCGGGCGGTGGCGTTGGTGCTGGCGCACCCGCCGAAGGTGGAGGCTGTGATCCGTCTCCGCTGCCACTGCTGCCGCACGCTTCGAGCATCAGCAGTAATAGTGCTAGTACCAGACAGGTTCTCGATTTCCGCGGTTGCATGCCTTGTCTCCACGCGATCCCATGCCCTAGTACACGGACTCTTGCGGCGATTCCGGCCATTGCGGGCTCAAGCGGGGAGCGCGCGGGGCAGGACTGACGCACATCCATGCGGGATGACACGAAGACGCAGCGGCGGTGGCCGGTCTCGGCGTGAGAATGCGTGTTCCTGAATCAAGGAACCCCGAGCGTATGGAAGGAGAAATCCGTGTCCCGCGTGCACCTGGGCGTACTCATCGCGATTGCGGTCAGTCTGGTAGGTATCGGCGCAGACAGCATGCTCAAGGCTGCGAGCCGGCAGCCGCATGCCCTGGCGAATCGCTGGTTCGTAGCGGGCATCGCGCTGACGATCCTATTCGCGTTGGGTTGGCTCGTGCTCATGCGATACATGAAGCTGGGTACGGCCGGTGCGGTCTATGCAGTGGCGAGCGCGACGCTGCTCGCCATCATCGGTGTCGTGTTCTTCGATGAGCGTCTCACCCCGGCAGAAATCACCGGTGTGGGTATGGCACTGGGGTCTGTGGCTCTCCTGGCGCGGTTCACGGCGTAGTCGAATCATGCAAGTGAGCGTGTCCTCCCTCACGCGGCGCAGGCGTGTCCCGCATCGTGGCGGCGTACAATGAGCGCCAGTTACGCGGGGCAGCGGACCTCCTGTCGTGAACGAGCAGCAGCGTGCTGATCTCACCGACCTCATTCGGCGCGTGCAGGCCGGCGACAAGGGCGCGTTCGACTCCCTGTTCAACGCCACCTATCCGGACCTGCGTCGTCTCGCGCGCGAACGCCTGGGGGGCGGCGAGCGCGAGCAGTTGCTCGACACGACCTCGCTGGTGCACGAGTCTTACCTGCGCTTTGCAGCCGCGAAGCAGGTGCGCTTCGAGGACCGTGACCATTTCATGTGCTATGCCGCGCGCGTGATGCATTCGGTCATCGTCGACTTCGTGCGCGAGCGCCGCGCCGAGCGGCGCGGCGGCGATTTCGCGCGCATCACGCTCACGACCCGCAACCTGTTGGCGCTCGATGCGCGAGCGGCGGACGCCGCTGACGAGATCCTGCAGGTGCACGAAGCGCTCGAAGAGTTGCGCGCGCTCGACGAGCGCCTGGTGAAGATCGTCGAGATGCGCTACTTCGGCGGCATGACCGAGGTCGAGGTGGCTGCGGCATTGGACGTGTCGGAGCGCACGGTGCGTCGCGACTGGGAAAAGGCGCGCCTGCTGCTCGCCGAAGCGCTCGCGTAGAGACGCTGGAGGTGTCCTGCCCATGAGCAAGCTGAATCTCGACGCCGACGTGTGGGCAGAGCTCAGCGGGCTCCTCGATGCGGCACTCGATCTGCCGCCGCAGGAGCGCGGCGCGTGGCT
>DATIEU010000626.1:0-18830 GCA_035455565.1 Steroidobacteraceae bacterium
CGATGGTCCCGGACGCGTTCAACAATGATCGCTGGGACTATCTCTTCTACTTCAAGCGCGGCCGCCTGCGCGACCCCGAGGAGCGCAAGGTCACGGTATTCTTCGAGGACGACAAGGTGGCACGCGTCGAGCGCGGCAACCAACCGAGCCAGGTCGCGAACGCCGAATCGAAATCGGAGTCCACCAACTAGCGCGCGGACCTGGCACGCGCACGGCGTGCCGCGCGCGGGTCCACCTTCAACGGTCGATAGATCTCGACGCGATCGCCATCCTGTAACGGGTGATCCGCCGGCACGACGCGTCCGAATACGCCAAAGGTCGCCGTGGCGGGATCGATCTCGGAGCAGTTCTCGAGCAGGCCCGACGCTCGCAACGCGTCCGCCGCTGTCGCACCTTCGCCTAACTCCACGACGGCAACGACCTGGCGATCGGGCCGCGCGTAAGCGACTTCACACCGCAGCATGGACGGCTCGACCGTACAGCGCCCGCGCTCGGATGACGAACGCGTCCACCAGCGAGTTGCAGGTGTGCTCGAACATGGGCTCGAGCAGCCAGGCATTGACCGGGTTGGCGAAGGCGAATCTGAGGGTCAGGCTCACGCGTGTGCCCTGGTCCGCAATGGCGCTGAAACGCCATTCGCCCTCGAGCATCCGGAACGGTCCTTCAACCAGATTGAGCACAATGCGCGACGGCGATTCGAGCTCGTTGCGCGTCGTGAAATGCGTGTGCAGGGGTCCCTTGTGAACCTGCAGCCGCGCGATCACCTCGCGCTCGGAGCGTTCGATGACCTGCGCGCTCCGGCACCAGGGCAGGAATTGCGGATAGCTCGCGACATCGTCCACGAGAGCGAACATCTGCGCAGGGCTGTAGGTCACCAGCGCGTGCCGGCTGATCTGCCTCACGCCATCGACCTGCCGCGCGCTGTCGTCACCATCCATCTCATGAGTTGCGCTCTCCCCGCGCCATTCTCGAACATCGGCTTTCGGCCGACAACGCCGCCGCCTCGTTACAATGGCGCTTCCGCACCGGGAATCCCCGCATCAATGCCCGATCCGAAAGACAACGCGCACACGACCATCGCCGAGAATCGCAAGGCGCGGCACGACTATTTCATCGAGGACCGCTACGAGGCGGGCCTCGCGCTGATGGGCTGGGAGGTCAAGAGCCTGCGGGCCGGGCGGGCCCAGCTCAAGGAGAGCTATGTCTTTGTGCGCAACGGCGAGGCGTTTCTCCTCGGCGCGCATTTCTCGCCCTTGACCTCGGCCTCGACGCACGTGCAGGCGGATCCCACGCGCACTCGCAAGCTCCTGCTGCATCGGCATCAGATCGATCACCTCATCGGCGCGGTGGAGCGGCGCGGCTACACCGTGGTGCCGCTCAACCTTTATTGGAAAGACGGCCGCGCCAAGCTCGAGATCGGCCTCGCCAAGGGCAAGAAGCAGCACGACAAGCGGGCGACCGACAAGGATCGCGACTGGGAACGCGAAAAGCAGCGACTTCTCAAACGTCGCTAAGCGAACTTGTAACCGCGCTCGGCGTCCCTACAATGGGCCGGCACTGGGGGCGATCGGCTTCGACGGGGGTCACGAGACTCCAGGTGCATGCCGAGGTGCAGGTTTCCTCGTTAAACCGTCTGCAAACTTTAGTTGCCAACGAAGACAACTACGCTCTGGCGGCTTAATCCCGCCTAACCTCTGACTGGTATGTGCTTGTGCATCCAAATCAGGGGACGCGCTCACAAGCTCGCGGATCCGGTGTGCTGAAGGCCGGCTCGCTAAACGTAACTTGAGCTGGCTGCACGTCTTCCCTGCCCTTCGGGTAGCGTGTGGCGAGAATAATCGAAGCGGCTAAGCATGTAGGTCCTGTAGCGTAGGGCTTTCGGACGCGGGTTCGATTCCCGCCGCCTCCACCAATGACGCCTCGGCAGCAATGCCGGGGCGTCGCCATTTCCGCATCGGTCACGCCGGTTCGTAGCGCTTGCCGGTCACCTGCTCGGTGATGCGGATCGCGGTCTCGAGAGCGCGCAGACCGTCCTCGCCCGAGACGATCGGCGGCTTGTCGTTGGCGATGCAATCGAGAAACGACTCGATCTCCGCCTTGAGCGCGTCGCCCTGCTCGAAGCTGCGCTCCTCGATGTGCACCGGCAACGCTTCGCCCTGCACTTCCCCGGCGGTCTTGCGCACCACGGTGAGGATCTTCTGCTGCAGGTCGACCGACATGTAGGCATCGTCCTGGAAGATCCGCAATTTCCTCTCCGTCTTGAGACTGACGCGGCTCGCGGTAGTGTTGGCGACGCAGCCGTTGGCAAAGCGGATGCGTGCGTTGGCGATGTCGAGCTCGCCGGAAAACACGGACGCGCCGACTGCGTCCAGGCTCGCGATCGGCGCGTGCACGATGTCCTGGATGATGTCGATGTCGTGGATCATCAGGTCGAGCACCACATTCACATCCGTGCCGCGCTGCTTGAAGGGCGCGAGGCGGTGCGATTCGATGAACCGCGGCACCGTCAGCACGCCATCGAGCGCGAGGATGCCAGCGTTGAAACGCTCCAGGTGCCCCACCTGCAAGATGCGGCGGGCGCGCGCCGCGACCTCGATGAGTCGACGCGCATCCTCGATCGTGGTGGTGATGGGCTTCTCGACCAGGACATGGGCCCCGGATTCGAGGAAGGCGCTGGCGATTTCGAAATGAAACGGCGTGGGCGTCGCGATACTCACCGCATCGACCCGCCCCAGCAGCTCGCGGTAGTCGGCCAGCGCCGGCACACGCAGCTCCGCCGCCAGCCGCTCGCGGTTCGCGGCCGCGACATCCACCACCGCGACGAGCTCACTGCCGGCGATCGCCGCATATTTCTGCGCGTGGAAGCGACCCAGGTAACCGACACCGATGACTGCAGTCCGCATGCGCGGATTATAGGGCCGGCATGTGGACTGAGGCGCGTCGCGGGGCTTGCCCGTGGCGCGATCCGACCGCGACAATGCCGCATGCGCCATCCTCAGTGGGTTCGCTGGTGAACCAGTCCTCGACGGCAGAACACGACGCGAGCAGCTCCGGCGAGTCGTTCCTGCAGCGAAATCCACGCCTGCGGCGCGAGCTCCTCATCTTGGCCTGGGCCCTCGGCGCGGGCCTGATCGTGATGCCGATGCTGATCTACGTGGTGGGTCTCCTGACGCTCGGTCCCTACGCATCGGGTGGCTGGTGGACATTGCTGGTCGATGTCTACAAGGGTCTTTTCCGCGGCTGGTGGGCAGCCTGGGGCGTGGTGCTGGGGCCCCTCGCCTTGATCTACCTGATCCGCGGCGCGCGCCTTCTCTATCGCCGCTACCTGCGTCCCGACCCGGACTGAGCGCCGCGGCGCTTCAACATAACTGGCGTATCGCAGCGCGATCCGGTCGCGCGCTCTTCCCGATGAGAGATGGCGCACAGTGGATCGCGCGATTGCCGGGCACCGTGGACGCCAATAAAACGATAAGCGTCAAGTTCCACCGAACCATGAATGGCTGGCGTCGCTTCCGCGCACCGCGGATCGCAGCTCTTGCTCTACTGCCGATGTGTGCTTCGGCGATCGCGCAGACACGCGAGTTCGCACCACCGACGCTTGCGACGACCTCGGCGGCCATGGTGTCGTGCACGCAGTGCGGAACGCGCTGGCAACTCGCGCCGTTGGTCGCGCTTGCGTCTCCCAGGATCGAGACGTGCGAACGGTCCGCCACGGCGCCCAACGTGCCGTCGTGTTCGTCCCCGCTGCAACGCGTGGCTGCGCTGCGCGAGCTCAAGTTTCGCGACAACCAGCCGCTCGTGAATCGTCTGAAGCGAGTCGAGGCGGTGCCGCTCGTGACCGTGTGGGATTCGACCGCCGCGACACTCTATGTCGGCGTCAATCGCGACGGCGAGCCAGGCCTGCACCTGCGACAGAAGAAGTACGATCGCGGCACACTGACGCCGGCCAACCGCACCTTGTTCTCAGACGTCACGCCATGGCGTGCGATCCGGCTCGCGAGCCAGCAACCACTGCCTTGAATGCTCTAGCGGGCGTCGTCGCTCGCTTCGCGCGTCGCACGAAACTCGTTCCCCCTGTTCCACTCGGGCCAGTCATCTTCATTCGCAATGCGGGAACCGACGGCATAGAAAAGCTCGATGTCCTGCATCGAGCCACGAAAGTCGAGGCTCGGATCGTACTGGTCGCTCGGCTTGTGATAGCGCTGGGCGACAAAGTCCTCCTGCTGCTGCCGACCCCAGGCATCGCCGTGTTCGCGATCGTCCGTGCCAAGCTTGAAGTACAGTGCCGGCACGCCCTTCTTGGCGAGATTGAAGTGATCGGAGCGATAGAAGAAGCCGCGTTCCGGTGTCGGTTCGGGCTTCAGCACGCGATCCTGCTTCTCGGCCGCGTCGCGCAGGTAGTCCTCGAGCTCGGAGCTGCCGTAGCCGATCACTGCCACGTCACGGGTCGGCCCGCCGGCGTACAGCGCATCCATGTTGATCACCGCCGCCGTGCGCTCGAGCGGAAAGAGCGGATGGTCCGCGTAATGAGCGGAGCCCAGCAGGCCCGACTCCTCCGCGGTCACCGCCACGAAAACCACGGAGCGTTGCGGGGCAGGCTTCGCCCGCGCAAAAGCCTGCGCAAGCGTGATCAATGCCGCCGTTCCGGTGCCGTTGTCGATCGCACCGTTGTAGATGTTGTCGCCGGTGACCGCATCCGAGCGCCCAAGGTGATCCCAGTGCGCCATGTAGAGCATGTATTCGTCCGGTCGCTTGCGGCCGGGCAGGATGCCGACGACGTTCGACGAGTTGGAACGGCGGATCGAGTTGTGGACGGCGACGCTCGCCCGCAGGTTCAAGGGCACCGCTTTGAAGTCGCGACGCACCGCGGCCGCTTCGAGCGCCGTGAGATCCTTTCCAGCGAGCTGGAAGATCGCTTCGGCCGTCGGGCCGCTGATCCAGCCTTCAATGGCGACGCGCCCTGCGTTGCCATCAGAGCTCGCCATGTCGAGTTGCGGGCCGGTCCAGCCGGATTGCACCACTTCCCAGCCGTACGCCGCGGGTTCGGTGTCATGAATGATGAGTGCGCCCGCCGCGCCCTGGCGCATGGCTTCCTCGTACTTGTAAGTCCAGCGCCCGTGATAAGTCATCGCGCGACCGGCGAACAGTTTCGGATCCTGGGTGACGAACCCCGGATCGTTGATCAGGATGACGGCGGTCTTGCCCTTGATGTTGGCTGACGCGTAGTCGTTCCAGTCATACTCGGGTGCCACGATCCCGTAGCCCACGAATACCAGCTCGCTCTGCTCGAGCGCCGAGTCCGCTACCACGCGCTTGGTCCACACCACCATGTCATCGCGGTATTTGAAGCTGCGGCTCTCGCTGCCGCTGCTCACCGTGAGCGTGGTCTTGGGATCGGCCGTGATCTCGACCAGCGGTACGGATTGGAAGTAAGTCGAGCCATTGCCCGGCTTGAGCCCGACCGCCGCGAACTGCTGGCGGATGTATTCGACCGTCTTCTCCTCGCCGGGCGTGGCGGGCTTGCGACCTGCGAATTCATCGGCTGATAGCGCCACAAGGTGCCGGCGAAAGGTCGCCTCATCGAGGCCGTCAATGGCCGGCGCACTGGCACGTTCTGCCGCACACGCGACCAGGAGAATCGTCGCGACCATCGTCAAAAGCGATCTCTGCATGCAGGTCTCCGGACTGGCGATCACACGGTTGAGGTTCATTGGCTATTCGGCCAGTAGATCCAGCCGATCACGAGCAACGCGCTCCACAACCCCGCCATTGCCATGCGGCGCCACGGCCGCTGACGGATGCTGCCGAGAAACGCAGCGACGGACAGCGCGGAGAGCACGGTGAACAGCACGATTCCGAGCATCAATGGCCGGAACTCGGCCCTGAGCTCGGGGCGCTCGCCCATCAGAATCAGGAAAACAATCAGCACCATGCCGAGGCCGAGCGCGATTGAGACGCTCGAGCCCATGATGATGCCGAGGAGCACGGTCAGCGGCCGCATGTCGAGAGGCGCACAACCCGACCGTTTTGCACTTGATTAGGTTGGCTTGGACCCATAGCCTAGGGTGCGAGTCTATCAGGGAATTTTCCGCCCCCAGCCCCGGTCCATAACCTCAGCATGTCGCATCCGGCCCGTCCCCGCCTTCTCCTTCCGCTGCTCGTTCTGCTGTTCGCCCTCGGCGTCGGCGGATCCGTTCAGCCGCCCTCTCCTGCTGCCGCGGTCGCCGCCGTTGCCGGCACCGGTCCGGAACTGCTGCCGACGGATCGTCATCGCAGCATCGCGCGGCGCGTGTTCGAGAACCTCGATCGCGCCCACTACTCGCAGGTGGCGCTCGACGATCACATGTCGTCCGAGATCTTCGATCTCTACCTCGAGTCGCTCGATGGCGGACGCAGCTATTTCCTGGCGAGCGATATCGCGGAGTTCGACCGCCTGCGACTGCGCCTCGATGACAGCATCAAGAGTGGCGCGCTCGAGCCCGCCTTCGCGATCTTCGCGCGCTTTCGCGATCGCAACCGCGAGCGCATGACCTACGCGATTTCGCTCCTCGACAAGGAGCCTGACTACACACTCAACGAGACCTTCGAGTTCGACCGTGAGAAGGCTCCGTGGCCCGCGACCACCACCGAGATGAACGAGCTGTGGCGCAAACGGGTGAAGAACGACGGGCTGAGCCTCCTGCTCACGGGCAAGACCTGGCCCGAGGCCGCCGACATTCTGCGCAAGCGCTACGAGCGTGTCCTGCGGCGCATCGACCAGGTCTCGACGGACGACGTGTTCGAGAATTTCATGAACGCGTTCGCTCGCGCCTACGACCCGCATTCGAGCTACTTCTCACCGCGCAACTCCGAGGAGTACCGCATCGCGATGAGCCTCTCTTACGAGGGCATCGGCGCATCGCTGCAGCTGGTCGACGACTATGTAACGGTGCTCAGCATTCTGCCCGGCGGACCTGCCGCCGCGAGCGAACTGCTCTCGGCCAACGACCGCATCGTGGCGGTCGGCCAGGGCAAGGATGGCCCGCTCACCGACGTGATCGGCTGGCGTCTCGACGACGTCGTGCAGCTGATCCGCGGGCCTGTCGGTTCGGTGGTGCGCCTGCAGATCCTGCCCGCGGGTGCCGCCCCGGGCTCGGCTGAACGCCTGCTCGAATTCACGCGCAACAAGGTGACGCTGGAGGCACAGGCCGCGCGCAAGGAAGTCCGCAAGGAGCACCGCGGCGATCGTGACGTGAACATCGGCGTCATCACCGTGCCGAGCTTCTACCAGGACTACAACGCGCGCGCCGCGGGGGACAAGAACTACCGGAGCACGACGCGCGACGTGCGCAACCTCATCAACGAGCTCAAGACGCAGAACATCGACGGCTTGATCGTCGATCTGCGTGGCAACGGCGGCGGCTCGCTTCCCGAAGCGACCGGTCTAACGGGCCTGTTCATCAAGGGCGGCCCAGTGGTGCAGTTGCGCGAAACCGGCGGCGCCGTCGAAGTCCTCGACGATCCGGAGCCGGAAGTGGCCTACCACGGACCGCTGGTGGTGCTGGTCGATCGTTTCAGCGCGTCGGCATCCGAGATCTTTGCCGCGGCGATCCAGGACTATGGCCGCGGTCTCGTGATCGGACAGCAGACTTACGGCAAGGGCACGGTTCAGAACCTGATCCCGCTCGACCGTTTCGCGCTCGGCCCGAACCCGGCATACGGCCAGCTCACGGTCACCATCGGCAAGTTCTATCGCGTGACCGGCGACAGCACGCAGAACCGCGGCGTGACACCCGACATCCTGATGCCCTCGCTCATCAGCACCGAAGAGGTGGGTGAAAGCACGCGGGAGAGCGCCCTCCCCTGGGACCGCATTCCGGGCGTGCGCTTCGAGGACGAAGTGAGTCTGGCGCCGGCTGTCACACAGCTCGCGCGCACGCACGAAACGCGTTCCTCGTCCGATCCCGATTTCCGCAACCTGCTCGGCGACGTGGCGGCCTTCGACAAGCTGCGCAAGCAAACCGCCGTATCGCTCAATCTCAAGGCGCGACAAGTCGAGCGCGATCAGCTCGACCAGGAGCGGCTCACGCGGGAAAACCAGCGGCGCGCCGCACATGGGCAGAAGGCGCTCACCTCGCTCGAGGAGCTCGATGAGAGCACGACCGTGGACGCAGTGTTGGCCGAAGCCGCCCACATCGTGGCCGACATGACCACGCTTCCGCTCATCGCCCAGGTCTTCAAGGACACCTGACCGCGGCTGCTATTCGGGGCGCATTTGGCCCTACTGTTATACTTGACTATAACACCAAACTGCCGGTAGCATTCCGGTCCAGTTCCCAAGTCCCGTGGCCCACTTCAGGGCCACGTCCGGGCTCGCTGGCGGGAGGCACCATGAAGTCGAAGTGGATCTGGATGGCCGCTCTGGTCGCCCCGTGGGCCCTCAGCGGGTGCGGCGACAAGGCCGACGGCAAGACGCCGGATGACAAATCGGCCGAGCCCGTTGCCATCCCCGTGGAAGTGCGCGCCCCCGTGCGCGCCGAAATGCTCGCCGTCTATTCCGGCACTGCGGCGCTCGAGGCCGATCGCGAAGCTTCGGTGGTCGCCAAGGTCGGCGGTGAAGTACGCGCCTTGCTGATCGAGGAAGGTCAGCCGGTGCGCGCCGGCCAACTCCTCGCGCGCCTCGATGGCGACCTGCTGCGCCTGGAAGCCGAGAAGGCCAAGGCCTCGCTCGCCAAGCTCGAGCACGACTATCGCCGCAACCTCGAGCTGCACGACAAGGGCATGGTGTCGCCCGGCGCGTTCGAGAATCTCAAGTACGAAGTGGACGCGCAGAAAGCCGCTTACGACCTCGCCACGCTGCAACTTTCGTACACCGACATCCGCGCGCCGATCGATGGCGTGCTATCGCAAAGGCTCATCAAAGTCGGCAACACCATCAAGCCGAATGACGTGCTGTTCCGGGTCACCGACCTGGTGCCGCTGCTCGCCTACGTGCACGTGCCGGAGCGTGAGCTCGGGCGCCTGAAGCCCGGCCAGCCGGCGCGCGTCCAGGTCGACGCCGTTGCCGGCCAGGATTTCATCGGCAAGGTCGCGCGCATCAGCCCGACGGTCGATCCCGCGACCGCCACCTTCAAGGCCACGATCGAAGTCGCCGATCCTTCGGCGCAGCTCAAGCCCGGCATGTTCGCGCGCATCGGCATCGTCTATGAGCGTCGCGATCAGGCCTTGCAGATCCCGCGGACCGCGATCGTCGACAACGAAGACGGACCGACGGTATTCGTGGTCGACAAGGACAAGGCGGACCAGCGCCCGATCCGCGTCGGTCTCGCGAACGCCGGTTTCGTAGAGGTCATCTCCGGTCTCAAGGGCGACGAACAGGTAGTCGTGGTGGGCCAGGGCGGCCTGAAGAGCGGCAACGCCGTGCGCGTCGTGCAGCTCGAAGCCGCCGTCAAGTAAGGGCGGCCCCATGCGGCTCATCGACTTCGCGACCCGCCGGCGCGTCACGGTGGTGATGTGCATGGTGGCGCTCTGCATGTTCGGCCTCGTGTCGCTGTCGCGCATGAAGGTGAACCTGCTCCCCGACCTCTCCTATCCGACGCTCACCGTGCGCACCGAGCTCAACGGTGCCGCCCCGCTCGAGGTCGAGAACCTGATCACGCGCCCGGTCGAAGAGGCGGTTGGCATCATCCGCAACGTTCGCCAGGTGCGCTCGGTGTCGCGCTCCGGTCAGTCGGACGTGATTCTCGAGTTCCTGTGGGGCACCGACATGGATCTCGCGGGCATCGAAGTGCGCGAGAAACTCGATCTCCTGCAGCTGCCTCTCGAAGCCGAGCGCCCGCTGCTCCTGCGCTTCGATCCTTCCAGCGAACCCGTGATGCGGCTCGCGCTGCTCGATACCGCCAAGGCCGCCGCGGACGCCGAAGCCGGTGCGGGCGAAGAACGCCTCAAGTTCCTGCGCCGCTTTGCCGAAGACCGCCTCAAGCCGGACCTCGAAGCCGTGGAGGGCTCCGCTGCAGTCAAGGTGAGTGGCGGCTTCGAGGACGAGATCCAGGTATTCGTCGACCAGCAGAAGCTGGCCCAGCTCGGGCTGTCGATCGAGACCATTGCGGCACGCTTGCGCGCGGAAAACGTCAACCTGTCCGGTGGCCGGCTCGAACAGGGGACGCAACGTTTCCTGGTTCGCACGCTGAATGAGTTCCAGACCGTCGACGAGATGGCGAACGCCATCATCGCCTCGCTCGATGGCCAGCCCGTGTACTTGCGCGATGTCGCAACCGTGACCCGCGGCTACAAGGAGCGCGAGGCAGTCACGCGCGTCGACGGCCGCGAATCGATCGAGCTCGCGGTCTACAAGGAAGGCGACGCCAACACCGTGCAGCTGGCGGACGGCATTCGTGCGCGCATGGATTTGCTCTCCAAGACGCTGCCGCGCGACACCGAGCTCAAGGCGGTGTACGACCAGTCGAAGTTCATCGCGTCGGCGATTGCCGAAGTGCGCGACGCCGCGTTGTGGGGCGGCCTGCTCACGATCCTGGTGTTGTACTTCTTCCTGCGCGATGCGCGCGCCACCTTCGTGACCGCCATCGTGATCCCGGTCTCTGTCATCGGCACTTTCATGCTGATGTACAGCTCCGACGTCACGCTCAACATCATGTCGCTCGGCGGCATCGCGCTGTCAGTCGGCATGCTGGTCGACAACTCCGTAGTGATCCTCGAAGCCATCACGCGCAAGCGTGAGGCAGGCATGTCGGCACCGGAAGCGGCACGCAGCGGCACGAGCGAAGTCGCGATGGCGGTGACCGCCTCCACACTCACCTCGATCGCGGTGTTCTTCCCGATGGTGTTCATCAGCGGCGTGGCGGGACAGCTGTTCCGCGACCAGGCCCTGACCGTCACGTACGGGCAGGTGCTCTCGCTCCTGGTCGGTCTCACCGTGGTGCCGATGATGGTCGCCGGCCGCCAGGCACTCGTGGCGACGGACCCGGGCTCGCAGCGGCCGCTCGGCCCCTTCTCGCGCGGTGTCGCCTGGGTGACGTACTGGATCGGGCGCAGCGCGGATGCGATCTCGCGCTTCTTCCGGCTCATCCTGTCCCCGTTCGTCTGGCTGACGCAGACCGGCTATCAGAAGCTCGAGGAACGTTACGTGCCGCTGCTGCGCTGGGCTCTCGCGCATCGCGCCAAGGTGGTGATCGCGGCGGTGGCCCTGTTTGCGCTGACGATGGCGATCGTGCCGCGCCTGGGCACAGAGCTCATCCCGCAGCTCTCGCAAGGCGAATATATCGTCGACCTGCGCCTGCCTCCCGGGACGCCGCTCGCCCAGACCGATCGCGTCGTCGCGACCGCACAGCGCGCCAGCGCGGCGCTCGGCGGAGTGGCACTCACGTACTCCGTGGCCGGCACGGGCAACCGCCTCGACGCCAATCCGGTGGATGCGGGCGAGAACACCGGCAAGCTGAGTGTGACGCTGGTGCCGGGCTCTGGGCGTGCCGAGGAAGCGGCGTCGATCACGGCGCTGCGCGAGAAACTCGAGGCCCTCGCCGGTCTGCAGTACCAGTTCAGCCGCCCCGCGCTCTTCAGCTTCTCGACGCCGCTCGAGGTCGTGATCAGCGGCTACGATCTAGACCGCCTGCGCGTCGTCGCCGAGCAGGTGCGGGCGCGCATGGAAGAATCGGGCACCTATACCGACATCCGTTCGACCGTCGAGCTCGGCAATCCCGAGATCCAGATCGTATTCGACCAGGACCGCGCGACGCGTCTCGGCCTCGCCGTGCGTGATATCGCCGATCGCGTGGTTCGCAGCGTCCGCGGCGAAGTGGCGACACGCTATCGCTTGCGCGACAAGCAGATCGATGTGCTGGTGCGCAGCGTCGATTCCCGCGCCGCCTCGATCGAGGAGATCCGCAGCCTGATCGTGAACCCGGGGAGCGCCCATCCGGTACCGCTGAGCGCAGTCGCCGCGGTCACGCTTGCCTCCGGTCCCGCCGAAGTGCGACGCATTGGCCAGGAGCGGGTCGCCGTCATATCCGCCGGCTACACCGGTCGCGATCTCGGCGCGGCGGTGACCGACCTCGAAGGCATGCTCGCCGGCATCGCGTTGCCGCCGGGCGTCAGCGCCTATCTCTCCGGCCAGAGCGAGGAGATGCAGGACAGCTTCCGCTCGCTCGCCTTCACGCTCGCGCTCGCCGTGTTGCTCGTCTATCTGGTGATGGCGTCGCAATTCGAGTCGCTGGTGCAGCCATTCGTCATCCTGTTCACCATCCCGCTCGGCCTCATCGGCGTGGTGTGGGCGCTCTTTCTCACCGGCACCACCGTCAATGTGGTGGCGATGATCGGACTCATCATGCTGGCCGGCATCGTGGTGAATAACGCGATCGTGCTGATCGATGCGGTCAACCAGGCACGTGAGCGCGGGCTCGACAAGGCGGCGGCGATCCTCGAGGCGGGACGCGTGCGCCTGCGGCCCATTCTCATCACCACGGTGAGCACCGTGCTGGGCCTGCTGCCGATGGCGATTGGCTTCGGCGAGGGCGCCGAAGTGCGCACGCCGATGGCGATCACGGTGATCGGCGGCATCACAGTGTCGACGTTGCTGACGCTGGTGGTGATCCCGGTGGTGTACTCGCTGATGACCCGCGAGCGCCGTGCACTCGCGGTGCCCACGGCCACGATGCAGCCGAGCCGGCCGTGATTCACACCGACATCGCGTTGCGCCGTCCCATCACCACGGTGATGGTGTTCCTCGCGCTCACGCTGATCGGCCTGATCGCGACCAAGCTCCTGCCGCTCGAGCAGTTTCCCGACATCACGTTTCCCGGCATGCAGGTCACCATTCCGTATGCCGGTTCGACGCCCGAAGAGATCGAAGAGCTGATCACGCGTCCGGTCGAAGAGGCGCTCTCGACCTTGAGCGGCATCAAGGAGCTGCAATCCACCTCGCGGGAGAACGAGGCGGAATTCCAGATCCAGTTCGACTGGGGCACCGACATCGAGGCCGTGAGCTTCGAAGTACGCACCAAGCTCGACTCGGTTCGCGGCCAGCTGCCGGCGGGCGCCGACCGCATGCTGATCTTCGCCGGCTCGTTCGGCGACCAGCCGGTGGTGAAGATTCGCCTCGCCGCCAATCAGGATCTCTCCGACGCCTATGACGTGCTCGAGCGGCACCTGAAGCGGCCGCTCGAACGACTCGACGGCGTGGCGCGCGTCGAGCTGGCGGGTGTGGAGCCGCGCGAAGTGCGCATCCTCGTCGATGCCGGCCGCGTTGCCGCGCACGGCGTCGACCTGCGCACGCTCCGGTCGCTTCTCGAGCGCAGCAACTTCTCGGTGAGCGCCGGTGAGATCACCGAGCGCGGCCAGCGCATGAATGTGCGACCAATCGGCGAGTTCCGCTCGGTCGACGACGTGCGCAATCTGCTGGTGCAGGACAACGTGCGCCTGTCCGATATCGCCGAAGTCGAGCTGATGAGCCCCGAGCTCACCATCGGCCGGCACCTGAACCAGCGGCCCGCGGTGGGTCTCGAGGTCTACAAGACCACGCAGGCGAACATCGTCGACGTGGTGACGCGCGTACTCGAGGTTGTCGACCGGGCGCGTGGCCTGCCCCAGCTGCAGGGCATCGAAATCATCAACTTCGACAACCAGGCGCAGGCCATCGTCTCCTCGCTCAAGGAACTGCGCACGGCGGGTCTGATCGGCGCGACACTCGCCTTCGTCGTGCTATTCCTGTTCCTGCGCGACTGGCCCACGACCATCATCGTGGCTCTGGCGGTGCCCTTCTCGCTCGTGATCACGCTCTCCGCGATGTACTTCCTCGACCTCACGATCAACATCCTGTCGATGATGGGCTTGATGCTGGCGATCGGCATGCTGGTGGACAACGCGGTGGTGATCACCGAGAGCATCTTCCGGCACCGGCAGTTGAATCCCGATCGCCCGATCGATGCGACGCTCAGCGGAGTGCGCGATGTAGGCGTCGCGGTGCTCGCAGGCACCATGAGCTCGGTTGCGGTTTTCCTGCCCCTGCTGTTCGGCGAGCGCGTGGAGATCACCGTGTTCCTGGCGCACGTCACGATCCCCATCGTGGTGGCAATGATCGCCTCGCTCGTGGTGGCGCAGACCATCGTGCCGATGCTCGCAGCGCGTTTCCCCGCGCCACCGCCCATCACGTCGAGCACGCTCCTCGGCCGCCTGCAGAACTTCTACTCGCGCACGCTCGCGGTGACGCTCCGGCACAAGTGGTGGACCGCGCTCGCGATCGTCCTCGTGCTCGCCTCGGCCGCGATCCCGATGATGCTGGTGAAGAGCGACATGTTCCCGCAGGGCGTGGGACGCAATCTCTTCATCACCTACCACCTGAACGGCAACTACCCGCTCGACCGGGTCGAGTCCGCCGTGAGCACCGTGGAGGCCTATCTCGAGAAAAACCGCGAGCGCTTCGGCATCCAGACGATCTATTCATACTTCCGCCCCGACGACGCCGGCACTTTCGTGAGCCTGGTACCGAAGGGCAGCGGGCTGGAAACGCGCGAAGTGCTCGACCAGATCACCGAGGAAATGCCCGAGATCATCATCGGCAAACCGAGCTTCCAGTTCGACCAGCAGGCGGGCGAGGGCTTCAGCCTGCAACTCTCCGGGGATTCCACCGAGCAGCTCGCGGAGCTCAGCTTCGAACTCGCGCGGCAGCTGCGCGCCGTCGAGGGACTCGAGAGCGTGCGTTCCGAGGCACGCGACGGCGAGGAAGAGATCCAGATCATCGTCGACCGGCAGCGCGCATCGCAACTCGGTCTGACCACGGGCGATGTCGCGGCTTCCGTCGCGGCCGCGATGCGCGGCGACAAGCTGAAGGAGTTTCGCGGCACGGATCGCGAAGTGGACATGCGACTCACGTTCCGCGAGTCGGATCGCCAGAATGTCGAGGACCTCGCGACACTGCCACTGTACCTGCCTTCGGGCGAGCGCATCACGCTCGGCGCCGTAGCCGATTTCCGCCAAGTGCGCGGCGCACGCGAGATCAAGCGCGTCAACCGCCTGACCGCCGTGATCGTCGCGGGCAATCTCGCCAAGGGCGCGACTCTCGACGAGGTTAAGAAGCGCGTCGAGCCGCTGATGGAACAGTTCGCGATGCCGCCCGGTTTTACGTGGAAGTTCGGGCGCGGCTTCGAGACCGACGACAAGACTCAACAGATCATGCTGCAGGCGATCCTGCTCGGCGTCGCGGTCATCTTCCTGGTGATGGCGGCGCTGTTCGAGTCGGCCCTGCACCCGCTGTCGATCCTGACCTCGATCATCTTCGCCGTGGTCGGCATGTACTGGTTCTTCCTGGTCACCGGCACGACGATGACGTTCATGTCGATGGTGGGGCTCATGATCCTCGTGGGCGTGGTGGTCAACATCGGCATCGTATTGGTGGCGCACATCAACAACCTGCGCGCCGCAGGCCTGTCGCGCGACGAGGCGATCATCCAGGCGGGACGTGACCGACTGCGCCCCATCCTGATGACGACGATGACCACGTTGCTGGCGATGTCGGCGCTCGCGCTGGGCGATGCGCAGGTGGGTGGCGATGGCGGTGGTGGTGGCGGACCAGCCTACTCGCCCATGGCGCGCGCGATCATCGGCGGCCTCGCCTTTTCCTCGGTGCTGTCGCTCTACGCGGTGCCTGCGTTCTACGAGTGGTTCGACGATCTCAACCAGTGGCGCAGGCGCATTCGTGGGGTCGCGCGTGGGCGACTCGTGGAACGCGCGGCACCGTTGGCCGCTCAGCGCAACAGCACCTGATAGATGTTCCAGTAGTCGTCGGCGAGGATCTGCGGTGCCGAGGGCGCGAGCGCGCCGGCGCCGCCGGTGTTAGCTGGCACCACTCCAGCCAATGAATCTCCAAGCGGGACCGTGTCGCCTTCCGCGCGATACTGCGCCACTTCCCGCAGCAACTCGACGGATCCCTTGATGTCCCCTGCGAGGTCCTTGCGCGACCTGACGAGTGCGAGCGCCTCGGCGATCGCATCCATCAGCGCCTCGCATTCAGCGCGCGAGCCGTACCGAACTTCTTGCACGCGTCGCGCCATCGCGTCCTTGGCGCGCGGTGCGAGGCCGCGCTCGCTGAGACGCACGCCGAGCACCAGGGCGTAGCCGATGGTCGCGAGATTGATGGCGCGCCGGCCATCGACGCCGAGACCCGGGAATGCGGGGCTCTGCTGCTGCCGCAGCGTTTCGAGTTCCCCGCGAATGCGATTGCACTCGGCCAGCGCCTCTTCGAGCGGCGGGCGCAGATGCGCCATCTCGACACCGGCCTTGCGCCGCTTGAAGTAATGCCACAGGCGATTGAGATCCCTGAAGCGCGCGGTCGCTTCGTCGAGCGCACGCTGTCTGTCCGCGGCCAGCGCTTCCGCCTCGCTCAGGCGCTGCTCCGCTTCGGCGACGCGCGCGTTCAGCTGCTGATTGAACTCGAAAGTCTGCTTGCGCCGCTCCCGGTCTTCCTGCTGACGCTCGAGCTCGCTGGCGAAGGTCGCCAGCTGGCTGTTGCACGCCCGCCAGAGGCCGCGCAACTGGTAATACACCAGCGCGGCGTGGCCGGCATCGGGGTTGCCCAGCAGCGCCTCCACGCCCTCCAGCTGCTCCTGCACGCGACTGGTGCTGGCGAGCTGCTGCTTGACGCGTTCCTTGAGCGCGTAGACCTCGTCCTCGAGCGCCAGATGCGCCTTCTTGAGACCGGCACGATTCTTGAACAGCTGGACGAGCCGCTCGTCGTCCTGCGGTTGCTTCTTGCGTGTGAAGGACAGCTTGAAAAGATTTAGCGTCTGCAGAATCGCCACGTACAGCACCAGCTGCTTTGCCGCACCGGAGCCTCCCCGCGCGGCTGTGAGTTCATTCAACGCATGGAGTCGATCGCTGTCAGTTCCGGCTGCAGCTCGCAGCGGGTCGTGGCATCGAAGCGATGACCGCGCTCGGCGCAGTACTCGAGCCACTTGTTGAGCAGGACGTTGCGTGCCCAGCGCCTGCCGAGCACGCGACGCGAATTGTGGAGGACGCGCACCTGATCGCGCAGGTGCCGCGGCAGCGTGTGGCGGCGCCATCCCGTGCAACTCGCGGCCTCGGCGAGGCGGGCATCGCGATAGATGCGGATCTGCATGTCCGGCGTCACGATCGGCCCGGCGTCGTCCTCGAGCACGTAACTCAGGTCCAGCGTAGTGGTGAAGCGCGCGCGCTCGGCCACCCGCAGGTGCAGGCACACGTCACCGGGCACGCGCGACACGTGCTCGCCCTCGATATTGGCGAGATCCGGCAGGATCCAACCCAGCCTGACATAGTTGCTCTCGTAGAGGGTCATCAGGCCGACGAAACTGCCCGGGCGCGCTCGCCACGACACCACGCACAGGTCATCGCTCAACATGGGGCGAATATAGCACAGGAAAATGCGTGCTCTGCCGCGGGGGTGCGACGCATCTCACACCTGGGGCAGCGCTGCGCAGGTTTCGTGAGGCGCGTTGCGTGTGCAGCGCGCCGTTGCGTGTCTCAGGGGCGCACGCGGCGCTCGAGCCCCGTCCGGTCGAGGATGCGGCTCGAGATCTCTTCGATTGAACATTCCGTCGTGTCGAGGTAGGGGACACCGGCGCGATTGAAAAGTGCCTCCGCCGCGCGCACTTCGAATTGCACCTGCTGCGCGGACGCGTAACGGCTGTCGGGACGGCGCTCGTTGCGTATCTGTTGCAGGCGGTCGGGCTTGATCGTGAGGCCGAAGAGCTTGCGCTGATGCGCGCGCAGCGCCCCCGGCAGCGCGGCCGATTCGAGCTCGTCCTCGGTGAGCGGGAAATTGGCCGCAAAAATGCCGTATTGCAGGGCGAGATACAGGCACGTGGGCGTCTTGCCGGAGCGTGAAACGCCGATCAGCACGACATCCGCGTGCTCGTAATCGCGCACGCCGGCGCCGTCATCGTTGGCCAGCGCGAAATTGGTCGCGTTGATGCGCGTGGTGTATGCATTGGTGTCGGAAATACTGTGCGCGCGCCCACTGGCGTGCGAGGACGGCACCGCGAGCTCCGACTCCAGCGGCCCCAGGAAGGCGTCGAAGAAATCCAGGAACAGCCCGTTCGCCTGCTTCACGACCGCACGCAATTCGTCCTGGACCAGCGTGCTGAACACGATCGGACGCACGCCGTCAGTCTCCGCTGTCAGATTGATCCGGCGCGCGGCTTCCGCTGCCTTGTCAAGCGTGGAGATAAATGGCAGAGTCACCGGCCGGAATTCCAGGCTGTCGAATTGCGTGAGCAGACTGTGCCCCATGGTTTCTGCGGTCACGCCAGTCTGGTCGGAAACGAAGAAGACGGTTCTGCGATTCACCACGGCTCATCCCACGAGCATCCCGCGGCAGAGTGTTCCACTCTCGTGCGGTCCGATACAAGAGGCCCTGAGTGCCGCTGACGAGGCGGGCGTGGGCCGCGAGGATCAGTCTTGAGCTCCTATATCCGGCCGTTCGACCAGCTGGGCATGCACGACGTGCAGGTCGTGGGCGGCAAGAATGCCTCGATCGGCGAGCTGATCCGGCATCTCTCCGGCCTCGACGTACGCGTGCCGCAGGGATTTGCGACCACCGCGGAGGCGTATCGCGAGTTCCTTGCCCAGGGCGGTCTCGATGCGCGCATTGCGGCCGCGCTCGACGGTCTCGACGTCGACGACCTGGAACGCCTGGCGCACACCGGCGCACAGATTCGCGCCTGGATCCTGGCCACGCCGTTTCCGGGGCCACTCCAGCAGGAGGTGCTCGCCGCCTGGAAAAAAATGCAAACCGACGGCGAGATCGCGGTGGCGGTGCGCTCCTCCGCCACGGCCGAGGATCTGCCCGAGGCGTCGTTCGCCGG
>DATIEU010000627.1:0-2273 GCA_035455565.1 Steroidobacteraceae bacterium
GTCGTCAATCATCGACGCGAGCTCTTCCCGTTCTATGGCGGCCTGGGTTACCGCGTGGTCGGTGAAAAGCCGTTCGAGGACGACCGCCTCCACCAGCCGTGTCACTTCGTAATGATGCGCAAGACACTCGGAAACGCGTGATGCAGCACATCGGAATCGTGGCCGGCAGCGCCGAGGGTGCCGCCCTTTGCTACCGCACCATCTGTCTCGAGGGACCTGAACTTCTGGGTGGCGACTATCAGCATCCTCCGGTCACGCTCGATGGCAGTATTTCGCTCGCCGACTACATGGTGCACGTCTATCGCGACGATTGGGACAGCGTGGCCGACTTGATGCTCGCTTCCACTCGCCGGCTCGCGGCGGCGGGCGCCGATTTCGCCATCTGCCCCGACAACACGTTCCACCAGGCGTTCGGTCGCGTGGCCCGCTCCTCGCCCGTTCCGTGGTTGCACATTGCCGAGGTCGTCGCCTCCGAAGCCGCGAGCCGCGGCATGCGCCATCTCGGCGTGATGGGCACGCGCTACCTCATGGAAGGCCCGGTTTATCGCGAGAAGCTCGGTGCGCGCGACATCGAAATGACGATCCCCGAACCGGCGGCGCGCACGGAGATCAATCGGATCATCTTCGAAGAGCTCGTGAACGGACGCGTCCTCGAGCCCTCGCGCGCGCGTTGCCTGGAGTTCGTCGGCGAGTTGCGCGCCGCCGGGTGCGACGGCGTCGTGCTCGGTTGCACCGAACTGCCCCTCATCGTCCTGCCCGAGCAATCGCCCCTCGCGACGCTCGACTCCACGCGCCTGCTGGCGCGCGCGGCGCTGCGTCGTGCCATCGGCTGAGCACGGCGCCACTGCTCCCGGACTGATCCGCGCCATCGGGCCGTGGGCGCTGGCGGCATTCGCCATCAACGGCACGATCGGCGCGGGCATTTTCGGCCTGCCGGCCAAAATACAGGCGGTCGTCGGCAACTACAGCATCGTGATGATGGTCCTGTGCGGCGCGCTGATCGCAATCGTCGCGCTGTGCTTCGCTGAAGTCGCCAGCCGCTTCGATCGCACGGGCGGGCCGCAAGTCTATGCAGCCGCCACGTTCGGCCCGGTCGCCGGGTTCGGCGTGGGCTGGATGCTGTGGGTATCGAGGCTCGCGAGTTGCTCGGCGATCGTCAACCTGCTGATCGACTACGGCAATCTCCTGTGGGCTCCACTGCGCGAGCCGTTGGTGCGCGCGCTCGCGATCACGGCGGTTGTCGTAGCGTACACGTGGCTCAACGTGCGCGGAATTCGCCAGGCCACCGCAATCAGTACGACTTTCACGATCGCCAAGCTCGTGCCGCTGATCGGCTTCGTGGCCGTGGGCGCGTTCTTTGTCGAGCCGGCGGCCATCGATTTGCCGGCCCTGCCGACCGCCGCCGACTTCTCCACCGCCATCCTGCTGGCGACGTTTGCCTTCTTCGGATTCGATGCGACCACGGTGGTCGCCGGCGAGGTTCGCGAGCCGCGGCGCTCGATCCCCTTCGCCATCTTCGTCGCGATCGGCAGCGTCGTGGTGCTGTACGCGGCCATTCAACTGGTGTGCGTCGCGACGGTGCCCGAGCTCGCCACGTCCGAGCGTCCGCTGGCAGAGGCCGCCACCGCGATGGTCGGCTCCTGGGGTGGGATCGCAATGTCCCTCGGCGCAGTAGTGTCGTGTCTCGGCGTTTTTGGTGCCGTTATGACCCCAGGGACACGCCAGATGTACGCGCTGGCCGAAAGCCAACAGCTTCCGACTGTGCTCGCCCGTCTGCATGCCAGATACCGCACGCCCCACTGGTCGATCCTCGTCACGGGGCTCGCCATCCTGCTGCTTGCCCTGTCCGGATCCTTCATCTATCTCGCCAAGATCAGCCTGATCACGCGGATCACCGTGTTCGCGATCACCTGCGCCACGTTACCCCTCATGCGACGCCGGGCCGATCTGCCCGAAGCCACTTTCAAGCTGCCGGCGGGATCCGTGTTCGGTTTCGCAGGCGCCGCACTGTACGTGGTGTTCCTCGCAACGAGCTCCATGCGCGAGCTCGTCGACGTCGCGATCGCGGTGATGGTGGGATTCGCCCTGTTCGGACTCTGTCGCTACGTGCGCCGCGACGCACCGCTCGGCAACGTGTGAATCAGCGCGCTCGCGCGCTCACTGCGACAGCGGATAGATCAATCGGCCTTGACGATAGACGCAGCGCACTTTCGCGAAGTTGCGCACGTCGCTCACCGGGTCACCGTCGAGCACGACCAGGTCGGCATCCATGT
>DATIEU010000628.1:0-4853 GCA_035455565.1 Steroidobacteraceae bacterium
CGACTTCACCGCCGGCGTCTGGCAGCTCGAGTTTCACGTGGCCGAGTATTTCAAGGCGCGCGGCGTGAAATTGTCGCAACCACCCTTTCTCGACGTCGTCACTGTGCGCTTCGGCGTCGCGAACCCCGACGAGCATCACCACGTGCCGCTCCTGGTCACGCCGTGGAGCTATTCCACCTATCGCGGCAGCTAGGTCCCCGATGCCGACTGGCGAACAATCGCTCCGCATCCTGCTGGACGGCTCCGTCCGCACCCTCGAGAACCCGCGCCCGACGACGACCGTGCTCCAGTTCCTGCGCGAGCACCTGAATCGCTGCGGAACGAAGGAAGGCTGCGCGGAAGGCGATTGTGGCGCGTGCACCGTCGTCGTCGCCGAGCTCACGGGCAATGTCGTCACGTATCGCGCGATGAATGCCTGCATCCAGTTCCTGCCGACGCTCGATGGCAAGGCGCTGATCAGCGTCGAGAACCTGAAGGCAGAGGCGGGCGGCGAGCTTCACCCGGTGCAGCGCGCGCTGGTCGAGTGCCACGGCTCGCAGTGCGGCTTCTGCACGCCGGGCTTCGTGATGTCGCTCTACGCGCTCTATCGCTCGAATCGCAACCCCGACGATGAAGCGATTCGCCACGCGCTCTCGGGCAACCTCTGCCGCTGCACCGGTTATCGCCCGATCCTCGCGGCGGCACGGCGTATGTACGAGTACCCGCGCGTGGGCGACCACAACGATCGCGAGCTCAAGGAAAAGTTGCTGGCAATCCGGGTCACGCGCGAGAAGCGGCTCAAAGTGGGCGACGCGGACTACATCGCACCGACCACGGTCGCGGAGCTCACGCGCGCGCTTGCCGAGCGTCCGCAGGCCACCATCCTCGCCGGTGGCACAGACGTGGGTCTCTGGGTCACCAAGAAGCTCGAGGATCTCCCCGCGATCATCTACATCGGCAACATCGCGGAACTCAGGCACATCGTGCGGACCGATCACTACACCGAATTCGGCGCCGCCGTAAGCCTGACGGATGCCTTCAAGGAGCTCACCGCCGAGTATCCCGATCTTTTCGAAGTCGCGCGCCGCTTTGCTTCGCCGCCGATCTGCAATGCCGGGACCTTGTGCGGCAACATCGCGAACGGCTCGCCGATCGGGGATTCGATGCCGGCGCTCATCTGCCTGGGCGCGAGCGTAGTGCTCGGGTCCGCGGGCGGCTCGCGCGTGATTGCGCTCGAGGACTTCTACCTCGACTACATGAAGAAGGATCTTCTCCCCGGCGAGTTCGTCGCCGCGGTGCGCGTGCCGCGGGCGCGCAAGGGCCTGGCATTCCGCTCGTACAAGATCGCGAAGCGGTTCGACCAGGATATCTCTGCGGTGTGCGGCGCCTTTACGGTCGAGCTCGCGCTGGGTCGCGTGCGTGCGGCGCGCGTGTGTTTCGGCGGCATGGCGGCAATCCCGCGGCGGGGCGAGAACTGCGAACGCGCCCTGATCGGCGCCGAATGGAACGCAGCCACCATCGCCCGCGCATCCCAGTCACTCGCCAAGGATTTTCAGCCGCTCACGGATATGCGGGCCTCACAGGACTATCGTTTGCGCGTGGCACGCAATCTCCTGCAGCGCTTCCATGCCGATCTCACGCAGAACGGGCGCAGCAACAGCGTGTGGAACTATGTCGGCTGATCGCAAAGAAGAAGGTGTGATCCGCGGCGGCGTGGGCGAGGCCGAGCCGCACGAGAGCGCGCATCTGCACGTCACGGGCGAAGCGCTCTACACGGACGACATTCCTTTACCCGAAGGCACACTGCACGCAGCGATCGGGATCAGCGAGCGGGCTCATGCGCGTCTGCGCCGCGTCGAGCTCGCACGCGTGCGCGCCGCACCCGGCGTCGTGCTCGTGCTCAGGGCGGACGATATTCCCGGCGAAAACAATCACGGCCCCGTGGTGCATGACGACCCGATCTTCGCCGAGGAAGTGGTCGAGTACGCCGGCCAGTCGATCTTCGCGGTCATCGCGACCTCGGTGGAGGCGGCTCGCAAAGCGGTGAAACTCGCCGACATCGATTACGAAGATCTCGAGTCCATCATGGACGCAAAGACCGCCGTCGAGCGGCAGTCTTTCGTGATGCCGACACGCACGCTGACGCGCGGCCAGCCCCTCGCCCGGATCAAGGCGGCGCCGCATCGCCTCCAGGGCTCACTCTCGGTCGGCGGCCAGGAACATTTCTATCTGGAAGGTCAGATCGGCGTCGCGGTGCCGGGCGAAGACCGCACGATGCTCATCTACAGCTCCACCCAGCATCCGAGCGAAGTGCAGAAACTCGTGGCGCATTGCCTCGGGCTGAGTGCCAAGGATGTGACCGTGCAGTGCCGGCGCATGGGCGGCGGCTTCGGTGGCAAGGAGACACAACCAGCGCTGCTCGCCTGCATCGCGGCGATCGGTGCGCTCAAGACCGGCAAGCCCGTAAAGCTCAGGCTCGATCGCGACGCCGATATGCTGATCACCGGCAAGCGCCATCCCTTCGAGCTGAGCTACGACGTGGGTTTCAGCGGCGAGGGCGAGATCCGCGGCATCCGCATGACGATGGCCTCCAACTGCGGCCGCTCGGCGGATCTCTCGGAAGCTGTCAACGTGCGCGCGATCTTCCACGGCGACAACTGTTACTACCTCTCGGACGTCGAGATCGTTTCACACCGCTGCAAGACGCACCAGCCCTCGCATACGGCCTTCCGCGGCTTCGGTGGCCCGCAGGGCATGATGTTGATCGAGGCGGTGATCGACGACATCGCGCGCTACCTGGGCAAGGACCCGCTCGACGTGCGCGCGATCAACTACTACGGCGAGTCGACACGCAACGTTACGCCCTACGGCATGGTGGTCGAGGACAACATCCTCGAGCAGCTCACCGATGAGCTCACGCAGCGCGCGGGGTATCGCGAGCGGCGCAAGGAGATCGAGAAGTTCAACGCCACGAACGATACCTTGAAGCGCGGGCTGGCACTCACGCCCGTGAAGTTCGGTATCTCCTTCACCGCCACGCACCTGAACCAGGCGGGCGCGCTCCTGCACGTCTACTCGGACGGCTCGATTCTCCTGAACCACGGCGGCACCGAGATGGGGCAGGGGCTGCATACCAAGGTGGCGCAGGTGGTCGCGCAGGAGTTCCAGGTCGACCTGGCGCGCATTCGCTGCAACGCCACCGACACGAGCAAGGTGCCGAATACCTCGGCGACCGCAGCTTCGTCGAGCAGTGATCTGAACGGCAAGGCCGCGCAGGCTGCCGCGCAGGCGATCAAGCAGCGGCTGATCGAGTTCGCCGCGGCCAAGTACGGTGTCGCCGAAACCGACGTGACCTTCGCGGCCGGCAAAGTGCTCATCGGGAGCGAGGTGACGCTCGACTTCGCACAACTCGTCAATCAGGCCTATCTCGCGCGGGTGTCGCTCTCCTCGACCGGTTTTTACGCGACGCCCAAGATTAGCTACGACGTCAAGACGCTCACCGGCCGCCCCTTCTTCTATTTCTGCTACGGGGCGGCGGTCTCGGAAGTCATCATCGACACACTCACGGGAGAATCACGCCTGCTGCGCGTCGATATCCTGCACGACGTCGGCAAGTCCCTGAATCCCGCCATCGACATGGGCCAGGTGGAGGGCGGCTTCATCCAGGGCGTCGGTTGGCTCACCAGCGAAGAGCTCTGGTGGGACACGAAGGGCCGGCTCATGACGCACGCGCCCTCGACCTACAAGATCCCGACCGCGCAGGACTGGCCGCGCGTCTTCAATGTCGATCTCATTCCCTGGAGCCACAATCGCGAAGACACGATCTATCGCTCCAAGGCCGTGGGCGAGCCGCCGCTGATGCTCGCGATGTCCGTGTTTCATGCGATCCGCGATGCGATCGCGGCCGCAGCGGGCGGCGGCATTCCGCGTCTCGATGCGCCCGCGACGCCCGAGCGCATTCTCCTGGCCATCGAGGAGCTGCGCGTGCGGCAGGCGAACGACGCGGCCGTGCGACAGAGGATCTGACTCGCCCGCGCATGCCGCTCGACGCCTACATCCTCGACTGGCTCAACCTCATCCTGCGCTGGGCGCACATCATCACCGGCATCGCCTGGATCGGGTCGTCGTTCTATTTCATCTGGCTCGACTTGCGCTTGAACGTCCCGCCGCGCGATCCCGAGAGCAAGGACGTGGCGGGCGATCTGTGGGCGGTGCACGGCGGCGGCTTCTATCACTCGCAGAAATACAAGGTGGCGCCCGAGAAGCTCCCGGAGCCGCTGCACTGGTTCAAGTGGGAAGCGTATTGGACGTGGCTGACGGGCTTCGCGCTCTACATCGTCGTCTACTACATCAACGCGAGCGCATTGCTCGTCGACCCGGCGGTCTGGGACATCAAGCCCTCGACCGCAATCCTCACGAGCGTCGGTCTGCTGATCGCCGGCTGGCTCGTGTATGACGGCCTGTGCCGCTCGGGCCTGAGCGATCGCACGCTTTCAATCGTCGGTAGCGTCCTCGTGCTCGGCCTCTGCTGGGGCGTGTGTCAGCTCTACGCCGGACGCGGAGCGTTCCTCCAGGTCGGAGCGATGCTGGGCACGATCATGGTCGCCAATGTCTGGCGCATCATCATTCCGTCGCAGAAGCAGCTGGTCGCCGCGAAACTGAAAGGGGAGGCGCCCGATGCGCGCCTGGGCGCCAGGGCCAAGCAGCGCTCGGTGCACAACAACTACCTGACGCTGCCCGTCGTCTTCACGATGATCAGCCCGCACTTCGCGCTCGCCTATTCGCACCAATACAACTGGCTGGTGCTGTTCGTGATCTTCGCGGGCGCGGCGCTCGTGCGGCACTTCTTCAATCTGCGCAACCAGGGCCGCGTC
>DATIEU010000629.1:0-2474 GCA_035455565.1 Steroidobacteraceae bacterium
CCTAGCGCGCGTTCCTGGTGCATGCCTGGGGCCAGCACCGCGTGCTGACCCCAGGCATGCCGGCGCGCAAGTCTCAACCGTCGTCCCCGCGCTCGAGTTGGGCGAAGAGCTCGATTTCCTTGCCCTCGCGCCACACGGTGAGCTTGACCGTATCGCCCGGCTGGTGGTCATCCAACCGCGCCAGCAGGCGACCGGTGCTGTCGACATCCCTGCCATCGATGGCCACGATGACATCGCCCGGAACGATGGAATCGCGCGGCCCGACACGCGCGCCGCGCAAGCCGGCGCGCTCCGCGGCGCTTCCCGGGTTCACTCGCACCACCGCCGCCCCTGAAACACCGAACTGCCGTGCAATCGCGCGACTCAGCATTTCATCGGTTTCGATGCCGAGTCGGGGTGGCGAATAGCGCCCCTTCGCGATCAGCTGCGGCACGACGCGATTGATGGTATCGACGGGCACAGCAAAGCCGACACCGGCGCTCGCGCCCGATGGACTGTAGATCGCGGTGTTCACACCGATGAGCCGCCCGGCGCTATCAAGCAGCGGCCCGCCCGAGTTGCCTGGATTGATGGCGGCATCGGTCTGGATCAGGTGCTGGATGACCCTGCCGTCCTGGGCGTCGAGCGAACGATCGAGCGCCGACACGATTCCCATGGTCAACGTCCAGTCGAGGCCGAAGGGATTACCGATCGCAAATACTTTCTGGCCTACCTGCAGGTCGTTGCTGGTTCCGATCGGGATGGGCCCGGGCGGGTTGTCCGGCACGTGAATGCGCAGGACCGCAACGTCATGCACGGGGCTCGCGCCCACGAGCGTGGCACCGTAGTCGCGGCCATCGGCAAGCCGCACGTTCGCCTGCTCGGAGCCGGCGATAACATGCAGGTTCGTGACGACATGACCGTGCTCGTCCCAGATGAACCCGGAACCCGTGCCGCGCGGGACCGTCAGCACATTGCGCGTCCAGAAATCGACCACTCGCTGCTGCGTCGAGATGTAGACCACCGAGGCCTTCGAGGTCTCGAAGATGCCGATGGTGCCTTTCTCTTCCTCGGTGAGTGTGCCGCGCGGCGTCACGGGCCGCGGGGCGGCTTCGGCGCGCAGGGCGCGCTCGGTGAGCTCGGGCAGGAGCAGCCACGATCCCAGGGCAAGCGCTGCAACCAGCAGCAACCAGCGCCCCGAGCGCCAGGCGTCGTGTGTTGGCATTGTTGACTCCTTGAACCGACTTTGAGGAATGGGAGTCGGTCGGTTCGGGAGGCGGCGACATTAGGGTCGGCGCGGGAGAATTCAATCTGGGTGGAGAGCACCCGATTGTGCGCTTGAATATCTGAACGCGCGCGCAGCTTTAGTGACTACCACTGGCAATGGACCCGTGGCTACCGTGGGGGAGCGTTCATGTGGCGGGAACGGGATCGCCGGGGGACTGCGGTCACTTGCGATGGTAGGATCGCGTCATGCGCATCACGACGGGTAAAGTTCGCGACGGTGCCATCGATCTCCAGGGTGAGGTTTTGCCGGAAGGCTCGACCGTCACAGTCATCGCGCCTGATGATGAGGAGGCGTTCGAGCTCGGAGCCAGCGAAGAGGCGGAATTGAAGGCGGCCATGGAGGAGGCGGATCGCGATCAGACGGTTGACTCGAGTGTGGTTCGCGACCTGCTGCACCGACGCTGAGTGTGGCGCTGCCCGTCAAGTTCACCTTCAGCGCGCTGCGCTCGATCGAGGACGCCCTTGCCTGGTGGTCGCGGAACAGGGACAAGGCGCCGCACGCATTGGCTGAAGATCTCGAGCAGGCTCTGGCACTGATCTCCAGCTATCCCCAAATCGGCACGCGCGCGCGGCACGCGGGTCTTGCTGGTGTTCGGCGCGTGTATCTCTCACGGATTCGATATCACTTGTACTATCGCGTGGCGGGTGGCAGCGCTCCGAAGGTCGAAGTGCTCGCTTTCTGGCACAGTAGCCGCATCGCTCGGTCGATCAGGGAGCGAACAGAGCGTTATGCCGCGACGGAATTGGCCGCAGCCGCTTGAGATGCACCTGAACTCAGCGGCGCCGTGCTAACCGGAAAACGCTTGCACTCGCAGAGTGCAGCATCAGATCTATCCGCCGCTCGCGCGTCCAGCCGCGTGGAATGAGCATTTTTCAACGAAAGCGCAGCGCGGCTACTTGAACGTCCAGTTCGTGATGACGATCGGCGAAGGAATGCCGTTGATCGACGTGTGGACACGTGCCCGATCGAGCGTCGTCTGGTAATACGCTTGCGCCGCGTCGAGCGTCGGATGCTGGTTGCAGCGCACGGAGGGCGCATAGCGGTAGTTCTGCTGCATGAAACTCTGATACGAAGGCATCCAGGTGCCGTAGTTGCCGTCGCCACCCTCGACCGGCGGGTTGTAGTAGCGCGTGCGCGGATCGCTATCGGCATAACAGACCACGAACACCCCTTTTGGCGCTGCGGCCGGCGCAGGAGCCGCCGGCTT
>DATIEU010000630.1:0-15702 GCA_035455565.1 Steroidobacteraceae bacterium
ATGAGCACGGTTGCGTACACCCAGGGATCATGCAGATTCGCGCCGCTGGTCGCCTGGCTGAGAAGCACCGCCATGAACGGCGCGAGCACGACTCCAATGAGGAGCCCGAGACCGAGCTGCCAGCCCGAGCGTCGGGCGACCGCACCCACGATGCCCACATCGGGCGCACCCAGTGCGCGCCGGATCGCGATCTCGCGCGTGCTCTGTGCGACCGAATGTGCCAGCACGCCATAGATTCCGGACGCCGCCAGTAGGATCGTGATGAAGCCGAACACCGCGAACAATCCGCCGATGATCCGCAACCCGCCCGCCTGCTTCGCGCGCGCCTCCGGGAGAGTGCGCAGCCAGTAGACGGCGAGATCGGAGTCGAGCTGCGCGACAACGTCACGAATTGCGGATCCGAGCACGTGTGGATCCCCAGACGTACGCAATATCAGCGTGAAAAAACGCTCGGGACGCTGCAGCAGCGGCACGTAGATCGTCGGTGTCACTTCCTTGACGCCGAAAGGCTCATCGTCGTGCATGATGTCGCCGGCTACACCAACGACCGTGAGCCACTCCGCGCCCGGGAAATTGGGTTTGAGCTGCACGCGCTGACCGATGGCGCTCTGTCCCGGCCACACGGTGCGCGCGAAGGTCTCGCTCACCACCGCAACGGGCAGCGTTCCCTGGCGATCGGTGGCGCTGAAGTCGCGTCCCGCAATGATGCGCCCGCCGATGGTCGCGAAGAATCCAGGACTGCTCGCCACTTCATAGGCATACGGGTAGTCGGCCTGCGTGGCGTACGAGTGATCGGGCAACGCGTAGAGCGAGGTCCCGACACCATGGCCCGGCGGCGACGTCACCAGCGCTACTGCTGACGCTCCCGGAATCGCCTGGGCGCGCGCCTGCAGCTGCTCGATGAACTGCGCCTGCTTTTCCTCCGGATAGACCGCCTCGGGCAGGCCGACGCGCCCGGTCATGAAGGGCCGCACGTCGACGCCGAGATCGCTCGAGCTCGCGTTGATCGCAATGCGCACCATGATGCCGGCGGACGTGAGCAGTACACAGGAGAGCGCGATCTCGACCACCACGAGCCAACGGATGATGCGGCCAGTCGAGAGCCCGGTATCGCGCGTGCCGTCGCGGAGCACGCCGTTGATATCGATACCAGCGACGCGCAGCGCGGGGACAAGCCCGGCCACCAGCGTGCTCAGCACGCCGATTCCGATCGCGAAGCTCGCCACGCTGGTATCCACCGTGAAATCCCACCAGCCCGGCAAGTCTTCGATGGTCGCAGTGAGGATGCGACTCAGCACTTCGAGACAGGCCGCGCCCAGCGTCAGGCCGAGAAGCGCGGCGGCACAACCAATGACAAAGGACTCCCCCAGCATCTGCATGACGAGGCGTGCACGTCCGGCGCCGAGTGCGCGGCGCACGCTCGCTTCCTGGGTACGCGTGGTCGCGCGCACCAGCATCAACCCGGCGACGTTCACCGAGGCAATGATCAGCACGAGGAACACACTGGCGAAGAGAGTCTGGAACAGCTGCAGATCGTCCGGGCCAATGATGGCGGCTGCAATCGGCAGCACTTCCGGCTCGAGGCCGGCATTCGTCTCGGGATAGCGCTCGGCCAGGCGCGCCGAGATGGCGCCGAGGTCCGCCTGCGCGTCGTCGATCGACACACCCGGGCGCAGACGCGCGATCACCGCCACCCAAGCACCCTTGCCGCGCGGCACTTCATCCAGCTTCTCGCGCAGCGGCACCCACAACTGCGCGGTCGTCGGAAACTCGAACTTCGCCGGCATGATGCCGATGACCGTGGCGTGCACGCCGTTCACCTTGAGGACGCGGCCCAGCACCTTGGGGTCCGCGTTGTAGCGGGTGCGCCAGAGATCGTAGCCCAGCATCACGACCGGCGCGGCGCCCGGGAGGTCATCGCTCGGCTGGATGGTTCGGCCGATCAACGGCTGAATGCCGATCACGTTGAAGAGCGTGCCGGTGATCATGCCGCCGTCGTAACGCTCCGCGGTGCCGTCACCGCTGATGATGACCGTACCGGTCAGGCCACCACCCATCTCCTCGAAGCTCTTTTGCGACGCACGCCAGTCGGCGAGGTTGTGCGAGTTGGTGCCGTCCTCGGACTTGCCACGCGCCTTGTCGACGATGCGAACGCCGACCAGGGACTCGGGGTGTGGAAACGGTGGCGGCTCGTAAGCGATGGTGTAGAGGATGCCGAACATCGTGACGACCACGGCAAGGCCGAGTCCGAGCACGCCCGTGGAGAGCGCGGTGAACGCTGGCGCGCGCAGCAACGAGCGGGTCGCGACGCGCAAGTCCTGGAGCAACTGCATGGGCAACTCCTCAGTGACCCAGGTGCCGTGGCAATGACTCTTCTTCGACCACGCGGCCATCGAACAGCGACACGCGCCGCTCGGCGTAGCCCGCATAGCGCGGATCATGTGTAACCATGCACACGGTCGAGCCGCCGGCGTGGAGTCTTGCGAGGAGCTCCATCACCGCATCGCCATTGCGCGAATCGAGATTGCCCGTGGGCTCATCCGCCAGCAGGATCGAGGGACGGCCGACGAGTGCGCGTGCCACCGCGACGCGCTGCTGCTGGCCGCCCGAAAGTTGCGACGGGTAATGGTTCAGGCGGTGCGACATGCCGACGCAGTCGAGCGCCGCGAGCACCGCGTCGCGCCGCTCGGCGCGCGTGAGGCCGGCACGATAGGTGAGCGGCAGCTCGGTGTTCTCATACACGGTGAGATCGCCGATGAGGTTGAATGCCTGGAAAATGAAACCGATCTGGCGATTGCGGATGCGCGAGCGCTCCTCGGCGCCGAGCTTGGCGACCGACGTGCCATCGAGCGCGTATTCGCCGTCCGTGGGATTGTCGAGCAAGCCGAGGATCGCGAGCAGCGTCGACTTGCCGCAGCCCGACGGCCCGGAGATCGCGAGAAACTCGCCGGCGCGGATGTCGAGCTGAATGCCCGAGAGCGCGTGGGTTTCGACCTCGTCGGTGTGGAACACCTTGGTCACGTTGTCGAGACGAATCAGGGTCTGCGCCTTCACGAATCAGCCTCCCAGGTCCGAGATCCAGTACACCACGCTGCCGAGAATGCTCCAGGCCACCGCGGCCCAGTTGATGCAGCTCAGCCACGCATCCATACACATCGAGACTTCGATCGTCATGGCATCACTCCACGTTGAGCCGGTCGTAGCGCGCGTATTGCGCCAGGTCCGAAACGATCACTCTCTCTCCGGGCGCGAGGCCCGCCAGGACTACGATGCGATCCACCGAGGCCTTCCCCAACTTCACGGGAACGCGCTGTGCGTTGCCGTCGTTGTCCACGCGAAACAGGCGCGCATCCGACATCGGCTGCGCGCTCACCGGGCGCGCGACGTACATGACATCCGCGAGGCGCTCGATCTCGACCGTGCCCTCGATCGAAAGATCGGCGCGCGCGCCGGGCGGGAGCTCGCCGTCGATTGCCGCTTCGACCCTGACGGTGCCGTTCTGCACGGCGGGCTCGACGCGCTCGACGTGTCCGGGCACGACGCCGTTGCGCGTGTCGATAGTGACGAGCTGGCCGGGTGCCAGGTCCTTGGCATCGATCTCGGGGATGCGGAGCTCCGCACGCAGCGATCCGGGGCGTGCAACGCGCGCGATGCTCGCGCCCACCGCGAGCTGCTGGCCGGTGTCGACCGCCAGCGCCTGCAGCACGCCATCGAGTCCGGCGCGCACCCGCAACGCATCGACCTGGGCCCGCCGGCGCTCCGAGGTGCGCTGTAGCTGCTCGACGCGCGCGTTCTGCGCCTGGATCTGTGCCGCGACCGCCGCGGCAAGCTTGCCCAGGCGCTCCTGCTCGATCTCGAGCCGCACGCCGAGTTGCTCGGCGGCGAGTCGCGAGCGCGCGAGTTGCAGGTCGGAAATGATCTGTTGGCCGGCCAGACGGCCCTCGGCTTCGGCCTGCAGCCGCGCGGACTCGTGATCGGCACGTGCTTCGGCAATACGGGCGCGCTGGTCGAGCACGTCGCTTTCGAGCTTCACGCGCAAGGCGGCAAGCTCGGCGCGGCCGGCATCGAGTGCCCAGCGGCTCTCCTCGGCCAATTGCTCGAGCTCCGGGTTGGAGAGCTCGACCAGCACATCGTCGGCGCTGACCGCGACACCCGGGCGAATCAGCACGCGCTCGACGCGGCCTTCGCTCGCGGCCGCGATCCAGCGCTGGTCGCGCGGCACGAGCAGGCCCGCGCCGCGCACGCGGCGCACGAATTCGCCTCGCTGCACGGTGTCGATGAACACCACCTTGCCGTCGACCGTCGGCGAGAGCGGCTCGAGAGTTGCGACGGCGATGCCTGCGGTTGCGATGGCCGCCACGGCGGATGCGATGACGAGCAGGCGCTTGCGCCGTCTGCGTTGGCTGTCCGTCCGAGGCTTATCCATGGCGCCAGACAAAGCATGCCGTGTGCCAGCGGCACACCAAGCCATTAACTAATTGATATAATTAAACTTTATTGAGCACACGGGCCGAGTAGTGCAAAGCATCCGTCGGGCGGCCATCCCACTTCCGGGACACTGGCCGGCCAGAGGGTCCCGCCATCGGGACTCGAAACTCCTGCCTCGCGGACTATTGCTGGCGACGCAGCTTGAGGAGGAGGCGCCGCTCGCGCTTGTGCGGCCGGGCTTCGGGACGCGGCGCGAACGCCGCAGCCAGTGCGTGCTGTTCGCGTAGTTGCTCACGCCGCGCGACGCTCGCGGGCGTCTCCTCGTAGCACGCGCTCGCCTCGCTCGCCGGACCGCGCCGCTCGGGTAACGCGCGCACCAGCACCTCGAGCGCCTGCGCGCCGCGCGTGATGCTCAGGCGATCGCCCGGCACGATGGCGCGTGACGCCTTGACGCGTTCGCCGTTGACGTGAACCTTGCCACCGGCGACCGCGCGACTGGCGAGTGCCCGGCTCTTGTAAAGGCGTGCACACCACAGCCAGCGATCGATGCGTGCGTGCGCACGCGTTTCGTCCGTAACGCTCATGTCGTCCCGTATAATGCGCGCCCTTGTCAACTGGAGGTCGCGTGACCCGCAAGCTTCTCGCCCGGCTCGCCGTGGAGACCGAACATCTGCGCACGGAGGGGCTGTACAAGACCGAGCGCGTGCTCACTTCGCCGCAACAGGCCGTCGTCAGTGTGAGCGGCGGGCAGCAGGTCATCAACCTGTGCGCCAACAACTATCTCGGCCTCGCCAACCATCCCGCGGTGCGCGAGACCGCGCAGCAGGCGATCGAGCGGTACGGCTATGGCATGGCCTCGGTGCGCTTCATCTGCGGCACGCACGCCATTCATCGCGAGCTCGAGGAACGCCTGAGCCGCTTTCTCGGCACCGAGGACACCATCCTCTATTCCTCCTGCTTCGACGCCAACGGCGGCCTGTTCGAGACGCTGCTCGATGAAGAGGACGTGGTGATCAGCGATGCGCTCAATCACGCGAGCATCATCGACGGCATTCGTCTCTGCAAGGCGGAGCGCCTGCGCTACGCCAATAGCGATCTCGATGAGCTGGAAAAACACCTCAAGGCGAGCAAGAAACGCCGCACGCGCCTGATCGCGACCGACGGCGTGTTCTCGATGGACGGCACCCTCGCACGGCTCGATGCCATCTGCGACCTGGCCGACAAGTACGACGCGCTCGTGATGGTGGACGACTCGCACGCCGTCGGCTTCCTGGGCGCCAACGGCCGAGGCACGCACGAGCACTGCGGCGTGCTGGAACGCGTGCACATACTCACCGGCACGCTCGGCAAGGCGCTGGGCGGCGGCACCGGCGGCTACACCGCCGCGCGCAAAGAGATCGTCGCGTGGCTGCGGCAGCGCTCGCGGCCCTATCTCTTTTCCAACAGCATTCCACCGGTGGCCGCCGCGGTGAGCGTGCGCGTGCTCGATCTGCTGGAAAGCAGTCCCGAGTACCGCGCGCGCCTGCTCGAGAACACGCGCTTTTTCCGCCAGCAGGTGAGCGGCCTGGGCTTCAACGTGGTTCCCGGCGAGCACCCGATCATCCCGATCATGCTCGGCGATGCGCGCATCGCGGTGCAAATGGCGGACAAGCTCCTGGCCGAGGGCGTGTACGTGATCGGTTTCAGCTTCCCGGTCGTGCCGCGCGGCAAAGCGCGCATCCGCACGCAGATGTCCGCCGCCTTGACGCTTGCCGACCTCGAACGGTCGCTCCAGGCCCTCGCCAAGGTGGGACGCGAGCTGGAGCTGATCCAGTGAAGGCACTCGTCAAGTCGCGCCGCGAGCCCGGCATCTGGATGGAAGAGATTCCCGAGCCCCGCGTGGGCCACAACGACGTGCTGGTCCGCGTGCGCAAGGCGGCGATCTGCGGCACCGACCTGCACATCTACAACTGGGACGCGTGGGCGCAGAAAACCATCCCGGTGCCGATGGCGATCGGGCATGAGTTCTGTGGCGAGATCGTCGAGGTCGGCGGCGAAGTGAGCGGCTTCAAGCCGGGCGATCGCGTGTCCGGCGAGGGACACATCACTTGCGGCTATTGCCGCAACTGCCGCGCCGGGCGGCGGCACCTGTGCCGCAACACCGTCGGCGTCGGCGTGAATCGACCCGGCTGTTTCGCCGAGTACGTATCGATCCCCGCCGCCAATGCGTTCAAGCTCAAGCCAGCGATCAACGATGACATCGCGGCGATCCTCGATCCCTTCGGCAACGCCACCCACACCGCGCTCTCGTTCAATCTCGTGGGCGAGGACGTGCTGATCACGGGCGCCGGTCCGATCGGCATCATGGCCGCGGCCATTGCGCGCTTCGTGGGTGCGCGGCATATCGTCATCACCGATGTGAACGACTATCGCCTCGAGCTCGCGCGCCGCATGGGCGCAAGCCTCGCGGTCAACGTCAAGCACGGCAAGCTCGAAGACGCCATGCGCCAGCTCGGCATGGAGGAAGGGTTCGACGTCGGCTTCGAGATGTCCGGCAACGCCACGGCGCTGCGTGAAATGCTGGCCAGCATGGTGCACGGAGGCAGCGTCGCGCTGCTCGGGATTCCGCCCGGCGAGATCGCGATCGACTGGAACCAGGTGATCTTCAAGGGTCTCGTGATCAAGGGCATTTACGGACGCGAGATGTTCGAGACCTGGTACAAGATGTCGAGCATGCTGCAGAGCGGGCTCGACATCACGCCCGTCATCACGCATCACCTGGCGGCAAGCGAGTTCCGCAAGGCGTTCGAGACCCTGAACGGCGGCCAGTCGGGCAAGATCATCCTCGACTGGACTTAATCTGCCCTAAGGCGCGCAGGGGCAATAAGAATAAAGGTGTCGGGGGTCGTTGAAGCGCGCCCAGCGCGCGACCTCCCGTTGCAGCGGATCGAGCACCTGGCGCACCAGCGCGGGTTGCTGGACACCGATGCCCAGCCTGGCACCGGCCCACAGGATCGCGGCGCGAAATTCCATGGCCAGCGCTTCCCGCCAGGTGAGCTGCGGATCGAGATAGGTCACGTCGTAGTCATCGCCGAGATCGGCGCGCTTGGCAGCGGACTCGATGGCCTGCTCGAACGTGCCGAGCGAGTCGATGAGTCCCCGGGTCTGCGCGTCGCTTCCAGCCCACACCCTGCCCTGCGCGACGCCATCGATTTCGGCTGCAGTCTTCTTGCGATTCTCGGCGACGCGGTCGAGGAAGACGTCGTAGGCGTGTTCGACACCCGACTGCAGGATGTCGCGCGCCACGGGGCCGAGCGGGCGGTCGAGCCGGAAGTCGCCGCTCAGCGGCGTCGTGCCGACGCCGTCGACGTTCACGCCGATCTTGCCGAGCGTGCCCTGGAACGTGGGAATCGCCGCGAATACGCCGATCGAACCGGTGATCGTCGTCGGGCTCGCCCAGATTTCGTCGGCGCCGGTCGCGATGTAGTACCCGCCCGAGGCCGCCACGCTGCTCATCGAAACGACGACCGGCTTGCCGGCTTCGCGCAGCGCCTTGAGCTCGCGATAGATCTGCTCTGAGGCGAACATGCTGCCGCCCGGGCTGTCGATGCGCACCACCACCGCCTTGACGTCATCGTCGTAGCGGGCGTTGCGAATGACCTCCGCGGTGGAATCGCCGCCCACCGTGCCCGGCGGTTGCGGACCGTCGAGGATTTCACCCGACGCGATGATCACGCCGACCTGTTTGCCGGAACCGGGCGTCAGAGCCTCTTCCGAGCGCAGCGCCGCGACGTAATCGCCCAGCTCCACGCTGTGGAACTCATGCGTCGTCTCATCCTCGCCCACCAGCGTCTTGATGTCCTCGGACACCTGCTCGCGCGTGCGCAACGCGGTGACCAGTCCTTGCGCGAAGGCGACGCGCGCGGTGTCGCCCTCGGCGCCCTTGACCAGCCCACCCAGCTGGGTGACGTACGCGGCCAGCGCGCCCGGCTGAAGCTTGCGTGCGGCCGTCACATCCGCCTGGTAGGAGTTCCACAGCGCGTTGAGCCAGAGCGTCGTTTCCTCACGCTCCTCGGGCGACATCTCGCTGCGCGTGTACACCTCGGTGTAGCTCTTGTGCGTTCCCACGCGGAACACATTGACGTCGACCGCCAGCTTGTCGAGCGCCTTCTTGTAGAACATGCGGTAGTAGTCGTAGCCGTCCACGAACACGAAGCCGAGCGGATCGAGGTAGACCTCATCCGCCTGCGCCGCGAGGTAATACTGGGCCTGGTCGAAATATTCGCCTACCGCCACGATCTTCTTGCCCGACTCGCGGAACGCGCGCATCGCCGCGCCGATCTCCTGCAACTTGCTCAGGCCTCCGCCACTCATCTGGCTGACGTCGAGCACCATGAGCCGGATGCGCTTGTCGTCCTTGGCCGTCTCGATCGCATCGACCACGTCGCGCAGCAGAGTCTCGGGCTCGCCCTCGCCCGCCGCGTCGGCGATAGCCCGGTCGATGGGATCACCCGTCAGCTGTTCGACGATACGACCTTGCGGGTTCACGACCAGCGCTGCATGGCGCGGCACGATCGGAATGGAGGTCTGGAGCGCGCCGATCACGGCTGCGAACAGGATCACGAGCAGGATCAGGTGCAGCACCTTGCGCAGGCCATCCAGCACGCGCCAGGTGAAGCTGAAGAAAGCGAGCAGGGCTGGGCGTATGGACATGGGAAACGCGGTGAGTCCGCCAGGGAATAACGTCAACCGGGGGCGCGATAGTAGATACGGTAGATTACGCCGGCACTGTCATCGGACACCAACATGGAGCCGTCGGCGAGCACCAGGAGGTCTACCGGCCGGCCGAGCACCTTGTTCGGCTGATTCCAGCCGGTGACGAACGGTTCGTAGGAAAGCGTCTTCGCCCCGTCCACTTTCACCAGCATGATGCGGTAGCCGGAGCGCTCCTTGCGATTCCACGAGCCGTGCTCGGCGATGAAGATCTGGTTGCGATACTGCTCGGGGAATTGCGTACCGGTATAGAACTTCACGCCGAGCGGCGCGACGTGTGCGTCGAGCTTGCGCGCGGGCGCGACGCTGTCCGCGCAGCTCCCGAGGTTGCCGAACTCCGGGTCCTTGATGTCGCCGCCGTGGCAGTACGGAAAACCGAAATTCAGGCCTGCCTGCGGCGCGTGGTTGAGCTCGCACGGTGGCTTGTCATCGCCCAACCAGTCGCGTCCGTTATCCGTGAACCACATTTCGTTGGTGCCGGGCTGCCAGGTGAAGCCCACCGTGTTGCGCACGCCACGCGCGAAGACTTCGCGCCCGCTGCCATCCGGGTTCATGCGCAGGATCTGGGCGTACTTGGGCTGGTCGCAGACGTTGCAGGGCGCGCCGAGCGGCACGTACAGCTTGCCGTCGGGGCCGAAGGCGATATAGCGCCAGCCGTGATGTGTGTCGCGCGGCAGCTCCGCAGTGACCACCGCCGGTTGTGGCGGGCTCTCGAGGTGCGCCTCGATGCCGTCGTAGCGGCGAATGCGGTTGATTTCGGCGACGTAGAGTGCGCCGTCGCGAAAGGCTACGCCGTTTGGCCAGTTGAGGTCGGTCGCGAGCGTCAGCACGCGCGGCTTGCCATCGACCGCGCCGGGGATGGCGTACACCTTGCCGGTCTTTTGCGTACCGACAAAGAGTGTCCCCTGGTCGCCGAGCGCCATCGAGCGTGCCCCCGGCACGTCGTCGACCGCGATCTCGACGTGAAAGCCCGGCGGGAGCTTGAGTGCCTGCAGCAGCTCCGAGCGGTCGGCAGCCGACGCGGCGCCCCACCAGCCGATTGCGATGGCAAGCAGGCAGCTGAAGCGGCGCGCGTGGCTCATGGATGAGCGCTGGATCAGACCTTCTCCTCGATGCGTGCGGCCTTGCCCGAGAGATCGCGCAGGTAGTAGAGCTTGGCACGTCGCACGTTGCCGCGGCGCTTGACCTGGATGTCGCTGATCGCCGGGCTGTAGGTCTGGAACACGCGCTCGACGCCCTCGCCGTGCGACATCTTGCGCACCGTGAACGAGGAATTGAGCCCGCGGTTGCGCTTGGCGATCACGATGCCTTCATAAGCCTGCACGCGCTCGCGGTCGCCCTCGACGACCTTCACCTGCACCAGCACGGTGTCGCCCGGGGAAAAGTCCGGGACCTTGCGCGTCATGCGCGCGCTCTCGATCTGCTCGATGATCTTGTTCATGGCTGCCATCTCTCTCACTGACCTCGTTTGGCGGGATTCGATCCCGCGTCTTCACTCTGTTCCACCGTGTTCTCGGCGATGAACTCCCGCAACAGCTCGCGCTGCTCGGCCGTCAACTCGACGCCCGCCAGCAGCTCCGGCCGCCGCTGCCAGGTCCGCCCGAGCGCCTGCTTCAGGCGCCAGCGGCGGATCGCCGCGTGGTTGCCGTTCACCAGCACAGGCGGCACCGCCCGCCCCTCGAAAGTCTCGGGCCGCGTGTAGTGCGGCCAGTCGAGAAAACCCGCGACGAACGAGTCCTGCTCCGCCGACTGCGCGTCGCCGAGCACCCCCGGCAGGAGACGCGTCACCACGTCGATGACGGTGAGCGCGGGCAGCTCGCCCCCGCTCAACACGTAATCGCCGATCGACAACTCCTCGTCGACTTCGAGCTCGATCAGCCGCTCGTCGACGCCTTCATAGCGCCCGGCCACCAGGATCAAGCCCGGCAGCCCCGCGTAACGTACGGCGCACGCCTGGTCGAAGCGCCGTCCCTGCGCCGACAAGTACACCGTCGGCGCTCCCGGAGCACGCGCACGCGCGGCCCGAATGGCGCTGCGCAGCGGCTCGATCATCATCACCATGCCTGGCCCGCCGCCGTACGGCCGGTCGTCGACCGTGCGATGCGCGTCCGTCGCGTGGTCGCGCGGGTTCTGCAACCCGACGCTCACCAGTCCGCGCGTGACGGCGCGTCCCGTGACGCCCGCCTCGAGCGCACCCCGGACCAGGTCCGGGAACAATGTCACGACTTCAAAGTGCAGACTCAGTCCTCGGCCGGGCTCCAGTCGACCCGGATCTCGCCGCTCGCGAGATCGACGCGTCGCAGATGCTGCGGCGTCACTGGCAGCCAGTGTTCCCCGGCGCCCCGCACCACCATCACCGCGTGCGCCGGCGTGTCGATGAAACGCTCGACGCGACCGAGCTCGAGTCCCTGTTCGTTCACCACCCGCAGCCCGATCAGGTCGGCGCGGTAGTACTCGCGCGGCTTGAGCTCCGGCAACGCCGCGCGCGGCACGCTGATCGTCGCCCCCACGAACTGCCGGGCAACGTCGCGATCCTCGATGTGCTCGAGACTCGCCACGACCTGGCGTCCGTGCTTGCGGCCCGCCATCACCCGGTGCGATCCCGTTTCAGGCCGGTCGAGCCGCCATTCCGGGTAATTCAGAATGGCCTCGCGCGGGTCCGTGTAGGACTCCACCTTGACCCAGCCTTTGACGCCGAAGACCCCTACGATTCGACCGAGCGGCAGCCACTGCGAGGTGGCGACCTCCGTGCCCTGGGCGTTCACGGTGCCGCGGGCTCAACCCGCCTCAGGCGCTCGCTTGCTTGCGATAACCCGCGACGAGGGTCTTGACGCGATCCGAGACTTCGGCGCCCTGGCCCGTCCAGTAATCGATGCGCGCGAGATCGAGGCGCAGCTTCTGTTCCGCACCCTGGGCGCGCGGATTGAAGAAACCCACCTGCTCGAGGCTCGCGCCTCCCTGGCGCTTACGCTTGTCGGTCACCACGACGTGGTAGAAGGGCTGGTTCTTGCCGCCCCGGCGTGTCAGTCGGATCGTCACCATCTTGAGGGTCTCTGAGGGCCCGAAAAAACGAGCCGCGGATTCTACTCAAACTGCCGGCGGAAGGCGAAACTTTTTTGCAAATCAAGCGCGTACTGCTGCGGGTAGCAGTACTGCCCAACTGGAGCGCCGGAAAAGACCTCCGGGACCCGACACCCCAATCGGCTAGTCGTTCGGCTCGTCGCCGGAGAAGCGCACCGGCGTGGCGCCCTTGACCTCGCCGATCGTGGCGGTCTCGCTCACGTAGAGCTTGACCTCGCGCTCGAATTCGAGCGGCCCCTCGACCACGGCTCCCGGCCCGATGACCACCTTGGGCGTGCTCTTGAACAGCGAAATGCTGAAGCCCTTGTTCTTCTCCACCTTGATGCCACCCGCGACGCGCGATCCGGCACCCACCTCGATATCGCCCTCCTGGGTGCGAATCCCGCCGCCGACACGCGCCGCCTCGAGCGTGATGTCACCGTTGACGGTCCGCACGGCCTGTTGCACGTCGACGTTGCGCGCCAGCGTGACGGCACCGTTCACCGTGTCGACGCCCTCGCTCACGCGCGTGTCTGCGCCGAGCTTCACCGTGCCGTTCACGGTCTCGACCGACTCGGCGACCACGCGCTCACCGAGCGTGACCGAGCCGTTGACGGTTTCCGCTTCCTCGACGGTGGCGCCGTCCTTGATGCGGATCGAGCCGTTCACCGTGGATACATCGCCCACGCGCTGGTCGGCCTCTACTTCGATCGAGCCGTTGACTTTCTCGATGTCCTTTGCCTCGTCGTCCTCGGCCAGGCCGATGACCGGCAACGACAGCAACACGGCAGCCAACAGGACTTTCATGCCTTTCTCCCTACCTGGTGATCTCGTCAGGGGCGCGGCAACCGCCCGCCCATGCCGCGCAACATGCGCGCGAATCCGCCCTTGGAAAACTGCTTCATCGTCTTCTGCATCTGCAGGAACTGCTTGAGCAGGCGATTGACGTCCTGCACCTGGACGCCCGCGCCCGCCGCAATGCGGCGCTTGCGCGAGCCATCGATGATATTCGGCCGGCGCCGCTCGCGTGGCGTCATCGAATCGATGATAGCGACCTGGCGCTTGAGTTGTCGGTCATCGATCTGCGCGGGATTGGCACTGCGAACGAGCTCCGCCGGCAGCTTTTCCATCAGCGCGCCGAGGCCGCCCATGCTGCGCACCTGCGTGAGCTGCTCGCGGAGATCGACGAAATTGAATTCCTGTCCCTTGGTGAGCTTGCGCGCGAGTTTCTCGGCCTTGTCGCGATCCACCTGCTCGCTGACCTTCTCGACCAGGCCGAGCACGTCGCCCATGCCCAGAATGCGCGAGGCGACCCGCTCGGGATGGAAGGTCTCGAGCGCCTCGACCTTCTCGCCGGTGCCGAGGAACAGGATCGGCTTGCCGGTGATCTGCCGCACCGAAAGCGCCGCGCCGCCGCGGGCATCGCCATCGGCCTTCGTGAGCACGATACCGGTGAGCTCGAGCGCTTCGCTGAAGGCGCGCGCCGCGTTCACCGCGTCCTGGCCCGCCATGCTGTCGACCACGAACAGGCGCTCATTCGCCGTCAGCGCGCCATCGATGCGCCGCACTTCCTCCATCATCCCGGCATCGACGTGCAGGCGTCCCGCCGTGTCGACGATGAGCGCGTCATAGAGGCCTTGGCGCGCCTGCGCGAGCGCTGCCGCCGCGATCTGTTCGGGCACGGCATCGGCGGGCGTCGGGAAGAATCCCGCCTCGATCTGTGTCGCCAGGCGCTCGAGCTGCAGGATCGCCGCGGGCCGATGCACGTCGGCACTCACCAGCAGCACGCGCTTGCGGCCCTGCGCGCGCAGCCAGAGCGCGAGCTTGGCGGCAGTGGTCGTCTTGCCCGCGCCCTGCAGGCCAGCGAGCAGCACCACGAGCGGAGCGGGCACGCGCAGGTTGAGGCCCGTGCTGGCACCGCCCATCACGCTCACCAGCTCGGCATGGATGATGCCGATGAAGGCCTGCCCGGGCGTGAGGCTGCGCATCACTTCGGCGCCGACGGCGCGCGACTTCACCACCTCGATGAAGGTCTTCACGACGGGCAGTGCCACGTCCGCCTCGAGGAGCGCCACGCGCACCTGCCGCAGCGCATCGGCAATATTTTCCTCGGTGATACGGCCGCGGCCGCGCAGCGCGTCGAGCGCCGTGCCGAGTCGTTGCGTCAGCTGGTCGAACATGGTGGTGTGATTGTAGGGCAGCGCCATGACGGCGTGCATGATCCAGGCAGCCCATGCATCATTGCGTGGCCCGCCCTCCCGGCGCGCGGCACGAGGCAATCCCCTTGAGCGAATATTCCACTCTCACGCTGATTCTCTTCCTGGTGTTCCTGCTGTTGCTGGTGGCGTTCTTCGCCGGCACGGAGGTCGCCCTGCTTACGGTCAATCGCTATCGCCTGCGCAATCGCGCCACCCGCGGCGATCGCGCGGCGAAACTCGCCGAGAAGCTGACTCGCAACCCCGATCGCTGGCTGGGCGTCAACCTGCTGTGGATCACGCTCACCACCATGGCCGCGCCGACGGTGGGAACGCTGCTCGCGCAACGCTATGGGGGCGACGCGCTGGTATGGGCGACTACGCTCGGTCTCGGACTCTTCACGGTGGTTTTCTGCGAGCTGGCGCCGAAGATCTACGCCGCGGTGCGACCGGAGCGCATGGCGTTGCCGGCCGCGTACCTGTACCAGCCGCTGGTCTGGATCAGCATGCCCCTGGTGTGGGTGGCGAACCAGCTCGCCAACGGCTTCCTGCGCCTGATCGGAGTGTCGAAGCAGGCGGTGAGCGAGCACTCGCTCGGCATCGACGAGCTGCGCCTGGTGGTCGCGGAAGCGGGCGTCCTCGTGCCGCAACGTCACCAACAGATGTTGCTCAGCATCCTGGATCTCGAGAAGGTGTCGGTCGATGACATCATGGTCCCGCGCAATGAGGTCGTGGGCATCGACGTCAACGACGACTGGGACCAGATCCTCAACCAGATCAACCAGAGCCAGCACACGCGCATGCCGGTCTACGAGGGCGAGCTCGACAACATCGTGGGCATCCTGCATCTCAAGGCAGTGGCGCGCGAGCTCACCCGCGGGCGCTTCGACCGTGACCTGCTGATTGAGCTCGCCCGCGCGCGCGAAGCCTATTTCGTGCCCGAGGGGACGCCCCTCAACACGCAGCTCCTCAATTTCCAGCGCCAGCGCCGGCGCATCGCGCTGGTGGTGGACGAGTACGGCGACGTGCAGGGCCTCGTCACTCTCGAGGACATCCTGGAAGAGATCGTGGGCGAGTTCACCACCGACCCCGCGACGATGATGCACAAGGACGTACATCCCGAAGCCGACGGCAGCTACGTGATCAACGCGAGCGTCACCGTGCGCGCGCTCAATCGCGGCATGCAGTGGAACCTGCCGACCGACGGCCCGAAGACCCTCAACGGGCTCATCGTCGAATACCTCGAGAGCATTCCGGAGCCGGGCAC
>DATIEU010000631.1:0-9655 GCA_035455565.1 Steroidobacteraceae bacterium
TGGTCGCTCTGCTTGTCGTTGGATTCTTCCAGCGATTTGTTCTTGGCCTCGAGCTCGGTGTTGCGGGCTTCGAGCGCCTGGTTCTTCTGCTCGAGCGCGTCGAGCCGCTGCGTCACTGCGTCCAGCGCGCGGCGCAGCTCGGCAAATTCGGCGCTCCCCTGCGCCAGGCCGACGGTCGGTGCCGCGAGGATCGCGGTCAATGCAGTACTAACGAGCAACTTGTTCATGAGCGGTCTCACTTTCCGAGATCTCGGTGTGGCAACGCGGTCATACGACAAATGTCATCGTCAAGCGGCATGTGCAGCAGGGCCGGCCGGCGGCGGGTCACCACCGTCACCGGCTGTCGTTCGTGCTTTCAGAGCCTCAGGCTCTTCATGGACGCGACGTCGGCGCGCACCTTCTTGGCTTCCGACGGCGGCAGCGGAACCAGCCCCTTGTCCACGAGGTAGCCCTCATCGCCGAACGCCTTGTCGCTCGTGTATTCCTGCACGAACTCCGCGAGACCCGGAATGACGCCGATGTGCGCCTTCTTCACGTAGATATAGAGCGCACGCGACACGGGATACTTGGTACTCGCGATGTTCTCGAACGTTGGGGCAACGCCGTCGACCATGGCGCCGTGCAATGTGTTGAGATTCTCTTCGAGGAAGCTGTAGCCGAAGATGCCGAGCGCCTTGGGATTGGCACCCAGCTTCTGCACGATCACGTTGTCATTTTCGCCCGCGTCGATGTAAGCGCCGTCCTCGCGGATGCCGTGACACACCGCCTTGAAGCGCTTCTCGTCGATTTCCTTGAGCTCCTTGAGCCACGAGAAGCTCGAGCAACCCGACTCCATCACGAGCTCCAGGAACGCGTCACGCGTGCCCGAGGTGGGAGGCGGGCCGAGCACTTCGATCTTCTGCGCCGGGAGCGCAGGATTGACGTCCTTCCAGGTCTTGGCGGGATTGTCCATGAGCGCGGAGGTATTGGCCGGATCCGGGATCTTCTTGGCGAGCGCCAGGTACACGTCTTTGCGTGTGAGGTTGTACTGCGGTGCGCCCTTGGCGTTCGCGAGCACGATGCCGTCGTAGCCGATCTTGACCTCGAGGATGTCCTTGACGCCGTTCTTGGCGCACTGCTCCATTTCCGACGCCTTTATCCGGCGCGAAGCATTGGCGATGTCCGAGTGCTGCGGGCCGACCCCGGCGCAGAAAATCTTGATGCCGCCGCCGGTGCCCGTGCTCTCGACCTTGGGCGTCTTGAACTTGCTGCCGCGACCGAATTGCTCGGCAACGGTGGTGGTGAAGGGGAACACGGTCGACGAACCGCTGATGAAGATGTAGTCGCGTGCCGCCTGGGCATGCGCGAGACCCGCCACGATCACGCTGGCCGCAGCAGCCGCGATCAGAGGTTTCTTGAACACTGTTGAGCCTCCGGGGTTTGGTTGTGCGATGTCCTCGACCCGCCGGGGCGGGCGCCCTCGCGGCGCCTTCCACGCCTGCGAAATTCGCCGAGCGTTATAAGCGGCCAATGTTACAAAGCCGTGTCACTGCACCCGTACAGGGCTAAGTCTCTGTTGCTGCGTGAGAAAACTGCGCGGCCGTTCGACACGAGAACTACTGCGCGCGTACGACACGTCGTTGTCACATCGCCGTCATGTGAGAGCCGCGCCAGCCGCCTCAGCGAGTTGCATTCGCGCGAGACAGGCTTGCGAGCGCGCGCAATTCCTCTTATAAAGCCGCGCCACTTCCCGAGGCCGTCACGACTGGAATGACCGACCCGCTGCAGCTCACCGAGGCCCTGATCGCTCGACCTTCGGTCAGTCCCGCCGACGGCGGTTGCCAGGAGCTGCTGATCGCGCCGCTGGAAGCCCAAGGGTTCAGCGTCGAACGTCTGCGATTCGGCGGCGTGGACAACTTCTGGGCGCGCCGCGGGCAGGCGGCCCCCCTGCTCTGTTTCGCAGGCCACACGGACGTCGTCCCCACCGGCCCGCTCGAAGAGTGGATGACCGACCCGTTCGTCCCGCAACGTCGCGATGGACTGCTGTACGGACGTGGCGCGGCCGACATGAAGAGCGGGCTCGCGGCCATGGTGGCGGCCGCCGAGCAATTCGTCGCTCACCATCCGAATCACCGCGGCTCGCTCGCCTTTCTCATCACCAGCGACGAGGAAGGCCTGTCCGTCGATGGCACGCGCCGGGTCATGGAAGTGCTCGAGGCGCGCGGCGAGAAGGTCACCTACTGCGTAATCGGCGAGCCCTCAAGTGAGAAAGTTCTCGGCGATACGATCAAGATCGGCCGGCGCGGCTCGCTGAGCGGACGGCTCACCGTGCACGGCATCCAGGGCCACGTCGCGTACCCACAGCTGGCGGACAACCCGGTGCATGCGCTCGCACCGGCACTCGCGGAGCTCACCGCGCGCGTTTGGGACCAGGGCAATGAACACTTCCAGCCGACGACCTTCCAGGTCTCGAACCTCAACGCCGGCACCGGCGCGCCCAACGTCATCCCCGGCGAGCTCAAGGCGCGCTTCAACCTGCGTTTTTCCACCGAGCAGACGATCGAGGGCCTGAAGGACACGGTCGAATCGATCCTCAACCGCCACGGCGTCAAGTACACGCTCGAGTGGTTCATTTCCGGCCACCCGTTCTTCACGCAGCCCGGAACGCTTTCGGGCGTCGCCAACCGCGCGGTGCAAGACGTGACGGGACTGACGCCGGCCTTGTCGACGGGCGGTGGCACCTCCGATGGTCGCTTCATCGCCCCGACGGGCGCGGAGGTCGTCGAGCTCGGCGTCGTGAATGCCACCATCCACAAGGTGAACGAGCACGTGCGTGTCGAGGACATCGACACGCTACGTCGCATCTACCTGCGCGTGATCGAGTTATTGCTGTTGTGAGGCGGGGTCTGGCCGATGTAGGGCTCGAAGCGCATCGCCCGGGGCGCCCTGCGCCTCGGCAGCGTCCAGTTCGCAACGACGGCAAGCATGCCCAACACCACCAGTGAGATCAGAACCCACCACGGCATGCTGAGTCCCAGGAATTTCCAGTCCACCACGCCGCATTCGCCGGATCCGGTCAACACCGTGCGGATGACCTGAGAGAGCGGGAACACTTCCAGCATGTAGTCGAGCGTGGCGCCACAGGACGGTACCTGGCCCGGCGGCAGGCTCTGGATATAGATGTGTCGCGCCGCGAGGCCGATGCCGGCGAGCGCCGCCAGGTCGATCAGCAAGCCATACGCCCGGGCGCCATTCTTCTCCGGGTCATGCAGAGCGGCGATCAGGAACAGCACCCCCACCGCGAGCACGGCGATGCGCTGAAAAATGCACAGCGGACACGGTTCGAGGTGCTCGACATACTGCAGGTAATACGCGTACCCCAGCAGCAGGCCGCACGCCACCGCGCCGATGAAGTTGGCTTCGCGCCGGGTGATCGCCACGCTTGTGGAAGGCCTCAGCTGGCGCCGGCGCGCAGCTCGCGCTCGACGTCCTCGAGCGAGGTGTGGCGCACGTCCTTGCCGTGCACCATGTAGATCACGTACTCGCAGATGTTCTTGGCGTGATCGCCGATGCGCTCGAGCGCCCGAACCACCCACATGACATCCAGCGCCCTGCGGATGGTGCGCGGGTCCTCCATCATGAAGGTGATGCACTGACGCTGGATCGCTTCGTATTCCTCGTCGATGGTCTTGTCCTCGCGCGCCACGGTGATGGCGGCGTGTGAGTCCATGCGGGCGAAAGCATCGAGCGAGCGATGTACCATCTCCGCGACCTGGCGGCCGAGGTGCTTCACTTCGCGATACTTGTCGGCCGGCCGTTCCATGGAGGCGAGGCGCGAGGCGATGTAGCCGATTTTCTCACCCTCGTCGCCGATGCGCTCGAGGTCGGTAATGGTCTTGATGATGGCCACGATGACGCGCAGGTCGCCGGCGGTCGGGTTGCGCGTGGCCAGCACGCGGCTTGCCTCCTCGTCGATCGACACCTCCATGCCGTTCACCTTGTAGTCGTCCATGGCCACGGACTCGCCGAGCGTGCTGTCGCCTTCCACCAGCGCGGTGATGGCCTTCTGCAGCTGCTGCTCCACGAAACCGCCCATGCCCAGGACCCGGTTACGCAGGCGCTCCAGGTCCTCGTTGAACCGGCGTGAAATGTGGTGAGTGAGGTCCGCAGTGTCCATTGATACTTACTCCAGGCCGCAGGCCAGCCTGCCGCGAGTGTAATACAGCGCTGCGCACGACGACGCAAGTTCCAGCCACTCCGGGAAACGCGTCACGACGGCGCACCGGTGCCTAGCGTGCTGGATCGTCATGAAGGCACTGTTTCAGGAAATCGCAAAGTGTTTTTGAAGACTACCCGGCGGCACGCTTCGGCTGTCATATTGGGGTCACATTCGGGTCGCTCGAGGTACAGGTGGTCCTTGGTGATGTCAGGCGCGTGCCCGTGGCGCGAGATTGTCGAGAAACTGCGCCGTGGCTCGCTCCCAGGTAAACCCGAGCGCATGACGACGGCAGGCCTCGCGATCGATCTCGAGCGCGCCGCGTACGGCCGTCGCGAGGTCTTCGTGCAGATATCCGCTGACACCCTGATGCACGACGTCGATCGGGCCAACGACGGGATACGCCGCAACCGGCACGCCGCAGGCCATCGCCTCCAGCAGCACGAGGCCGAAGGTGTCGGTGCGGCTCGGGAACACGAACACGTCCGCCGACGCGAGGTGCCGGGCCAGCTCCTCGCCATACTTGTAGCCCGTGAAAACCACCGCGGGAAAATGCGCGCGCAGCTCTTCGAGCGCCGGCCCGCCGCCGATGACGTACTTGGTGCCGGGAAGCTCCAGGCCGAGAAAGGCCTCCAGGTTTTTCTCGACGGCGACGCGGCCTGCGTACAACAGAATCGGACGCACGCCGGGCAGAAACTCGCGATCGCCCGGGCGGAAGAGCTCGAGGTCGACGCCCCGCGTCCACGTCGCCAGATTGCGAAAGCCGTTACGCTCGAGGTCGCGGCGGATGTGCTCGGTCGCGACCATCACGCGTCGCGCCGCGCCGTGGAAGCGGCGCAGGAATGCATACGACCACCGCTCGGGAATCGGGAAGCGCGCGCGGATGTACTGGGGGAACTGCGTGTGATACGAGGTCGTGAACGGCATGCCCTCGGTGAGGCACCAGCGGCGTGCGGCCTGTCCCAGCGGACCTTCGGTCGCGATGTGCACCGCGTCGGGGCCGAACTCGTGCAGCATCCGTTTCAGCCGCGGGCCAGGAAAGACTGCCAGGCGAATCTCCGGATACGTGGGGCACGGTACCGTGCGAAATTCGGATGGCTGCACCGTTAGCGCGACATGCCCCTCGCGTTCCACACCCTCGAGCGTGCGCGTCAGCGTGGTAACGACACCGTTCGTCTGCGGCCGCCACGCGTCGGTAGCGAGCGCGATTCTCATGCGGCGCGATCGATCTCCGGATGCGCCAGGGCGTGCATGCGCGCCAGCCGCTCGCGCTGTTCGGCCCAGTGCCACAGCGTCAAATGGCCGTTGATGTTCTCCACCAGCGTGCTGCAGTTCTCGACCCAGTCGCCGTCATTGCAATAGAGCACGCCGTCGATCAGCGCCACCTTGGAGCGGTGGATGTGACCGCACACCACGCCATCCATCTCGCGGCGGCGCGCCGCAAAGGCCCCGGCGCTCTCGAAGTTATTGATGTACTGCACGGCATTGCTGATGCGCGCCTTCACGTAGGCCGCGAGCGACCAATACGGAAAACCGAACGCACGGCGCAATACGTTGACGTAACGGTTGAGCCACAACAGCAGGTCATACGTCCAGACGCCGAGGCCGGCGAGCCAGCGACTGCACTTGACCATGCTGTCGAACTCGTCGCCGTGCAGGACGAGAAGCTCCCGACCGTCCGCGGTCCGGTGCACGTACTCGCGATGAATCTCGAGGTGCCCGAAAACCGAGCCGACGAGCTCGCGGAAGGCTGCGTCGTGATTGCCGGGGATGTAGATAACGCGCGTGCCGTGACGCGCCTTGCTCAGGATGGCGCGCAGCACGTTGAGGTGCGATTGCGGCCAGAAGAAGCTGCGACTCATGCTGCGCAGGTCGACGATGTCGCCCACCAGGACCAGGGTTTCCACCTGTACGTGCTGCAGGAAATCGAGGAGGAGATCGGCGCGGCACTCCTTGGTGCCGAGGTGAACATCTGAGATGAAGGCGGTGCGCAGTCGGACCGGGATCGTGCTGGAAGCGGCACTCATACAGCTCCTTATATAAGAGCGATGACGCGCCGAGGGTGGGGCCGGCGTGTGACAGCCCGGTTACCGCAGCTCTAAGAACTCTTTACAAAGCCGCTAGTTGCGCTAAACACCTCAATTAGCAGCACAGAATTGAGCTGTTGAGGCTCGTGGCGATTAGAGACAGGTCAACGGTCGGAAGCTGCCCGCGCAGGTCGGAGCTCGCCTTCGGCGATCCGGCGCCGCGGAAAATGGCAGGTAAACGTACTGCCCTTGCCCTCCTCGCTCTCGATCTGCAACCGGGCACTGTGCCGTTGCAGCGCATGCTTGACGATCGCGAGGCCGAGACCTGAGCCACCATGTTGTCGCGCGCGCCCCGGGTCGACGCGATAGAAGCGCTCCGTCAGGCGCGGAATGTGCTCGGCAGCGATGCCGATGCCCGTATCGCTCACCGACAGGTGACCTCCCGCCGAATCCGCCCACCAGCGGATCTCGATGCGGCCATCGGCGGGCGTGAACTTGAGGGCGTTCGCGACCAGGTTGGAGAACGCGGAATGAATCTCCGCTTCCTCGCCCAGTAGCTTCGCGGTGCTGTCGAGCGTGAGCGCCACTTCGCGCGGACGCCCAGGCCGGGCCAACGCCTCCTTGCGCAGGAGCGCGAGCATCCCGGCTACATCGATCAGGTCCTCGCCCGCCTCCTTGTCTGCGGATTCGAGCTTCGACAATTCGAGCAGGTCGTGGACGATCGCGTTCATGCGCTCGGCCTGGCGCCGCATCTCGGCCACCGGGCTGGCCCACGCGGGATCCAGGGCCGCGTCCTCGCTCATCGAGTCGAGATAGCCGCTGATCACGGTGAGGGGCGATCGCAACTCATGCGAGGCGTTTGCTACAAAGTCCTTGCGCATTGCCTCGAGCTTCGCCTGCCGGGTCACATCGCGCACCAGCATCATCTGCTGACCGCCGCCATAGGGAATCATCTGGATGGCGAGATTGAGCTCGCTCCCTGTCGGCCAGGTGATGTGCACGGCCTCGCTGAAATCCGCAGCCTGCAGGTAGTGGACGAAGGCCGGCGCCCGGATCAGGTTATCGATGCGCAGGCCGACGTCGGCCTTGCGCCGCAGGTCGAGCAGGCGGCTCGCCGTGCGATTGAACCAGAGGATCTCGTGGCTGGCGTTGAGCACGATGACCCCGTCGGGCATCGCCGCCGTAGAGCGTCGCAGCTCGCGAAAGAGCTGGATCAGGCGTTGCTTGTGAAAGCGCTTGCGCCGATGCAGACGCACGACCTGCGCTATGACGTCGGCCCACGCGCCACCCATGTCGGGCGGATCGATGAAGTTCCTGAGCCGCAGCCACCGCTCGAGACGGAAGAGATTGACCAGCTGCAGGCAGAGGTACGTGGCCAGCGCGATGATGACCCAGACCAGTGGCTGACCAAATACGAGCCCGCCGGCCAGCGCTACCGCCAGCAGCGCAAGCAGTCGGGCCAGCGCGAATGACCATCCGCTGGTCATGGGGCTCGATCACGCCTCGCGTTGGGAGAACCGATAACCGGCGCCTCGCACGGTCTGGATGAACTTGTCGTATCCAAAGGCGCTGAGGGCTTTGCGCAACCGGCGGATGTGAACGTCAACCGTGCGTTCCTCCACATAGACGTTACCGCCCCACACGCGATCCAGCAACTGATTGCGGCTGTACACGCGCTCCGGATGGGTCATGAAGAAACTCAGCAAGCGAAATTCCGTCGGGCCGAGAACCACGGTCTGGTCGCCCGCCATCACGCGGTGACTCGCGCCGTCGAGCACGAGCCCCTCGATCTCGATTCGTTCCTCGGTGCCGTTCGGGAGCGTGCGGCGCAGGACGGCGTTGATACGGGCGAGGAGCTCGCGCGGCGAAAAGGGCTTCGTGACGTAGTCGTCGGCGCCACCTTCCAGGCCGGAAACTTTGTCCTGCTCGTCGGCGCGGGCGGTGAGCATGATCACCGGCACCTCGCGCGTTTCCTTGTCGCGCTTGAGCGAGCGGGTGAGTTCGAGTCCGCTCATGTCGGGAAGCATCCAGTCGACCAGCAGGAGATCGGGTCGCTTGTCGGCGATGCGAGCCCGGGCTGCCTTGCAGTCCTCGGCCTCGAGCACGTCGAAGCCTGCCCGCCGCAATCCGAACGCGATCATTTCGCGGATTGGTTTCTCGTCCTCAACGATCAGGATCTGCTTGGTCTGCATCCTGCGGAGCCTTCGATCACGACGCGCGTATTACAGGGCAGAAATATGACATTTCTGTTACATGCACGCTCAAGTTTGTGATTTGCGTGAAGACACGGCTACAGAATCGCGGACATACACGGGTAACGCCTGCTCCGGAGATACCGCGAGCCCTTTTCTGAAATCGCGGGCCGCAAGGCGCGCGATCTCGTGGGCACGCGGCAGGAGCGCATTGTCGATCCCGGCCATGGCGACGCCCATCTGTGACAACTGCGTTGCAAGCCCGGAATGGGCCGCCCAACCCGTTCCAACGCCGAACCAATCCTGACCGGCGGGCACGGCAACCGATCCGGGTGGGCCGACTCGCTCGTCCGTGATCGCGGCAACGAGACCCTCGGCATCGGTCTCGAAAGCCGCCCAGTACACCTCGCCGAGACGGGCATCGAGGCACGCCAGTACACGCTTCGCCCCATGGGTTTGCACCGCGCGTTGCGCGAGTGCCGCGAGGTCCGACACCGGAACGATCGGCCGCTCGACACCGAAGGCCAATCCCTGCGCCACGCTGACGGCAATGCGCACGCCGGTGAATGCGCCCGGTCCGCGGCCCACAGCGAAGCAATCGAGCGCCCGCAGTTCAATCCCGGCTTCAGCGAGCACCGCATCGACCATCGGCAGGATCAACTCGGCATGGCCGCGCTTCGGTTCTTCGTACCGCGCGAGGATCGTGTCGCCGAGCAGCAGAGCCACCGAGCAGGCCTCGGTCGCGGTGTCGAGCGCGAGGATTTTCACGCCGGGCATGTTACGCCCTCACCTCGGCCCGCTCGCCCAGGTGCTGCTCCAGGAACGCGATCGCCTCGCGCAAGCTCGTGGTCGCGGGCATCGGTGGCAATGACTCGAGAAAGACGCGGCCGTACGCTCGCGTCATCAGGCGCGGATCGCACAGCATGATGACGCCCGAGTCATTCGCGTCGCGGATCAGTCGACCCACGCCCTGCTTGAGCGCCAGCACGGCCTGCGGCAGTTGATATTCGAAGAACGGATTCCCGCCGCGTCGCCGGATCTCCTCGAGGCGCGCGCTCAGCACCGGATCGTCGGGACTGGCAAAGGGAAGCTTGTCGATCACCACCAGTGACAGCGCATCGCCCTTCACGTCGACGCCTTCCCAGAAACTCGAGGTTCCGAGCAGCACGGCGTTACCGAGCTCGCGAAACTGCCGCAGCAGCACCTCGCGCGGGGCCTCACCCTGTGTGAACACCGGGAAG
>DATIEU010000632.1:0-13797 GCA_035455565.1 Steroidobacteraceae bacterium
TGGCAGACCCTGTTGGCCGCACAACTCGACCGCGTGCAAACGGTCGAGCCGATGGGCCGGGAGAACCTCGACTGCGCCACGCGGGTGCTCGCGCTCGAGAAACGGGCGCGCGCGATCGACGGCCCGCTGATCCTCGTCGCACACAGCGGTGGGGTGATCACTGTCGCGCACTGGGCTCAGCGGACGCGCCGACAGGTCCGCGGTGCGCTGCTCGCGACACCGCCCGACTTCGAGCGGCCCATGCCCGCGGGTTATCCCACCGTTGCAGAGCTGCGCGCAGGCGGCTGGCTGCCCGTGCCGAAAGCTCCGCTCCCCTTTCCCAGCTTCGTCGCGGCGAGCCGCAACGATCCATTGGCGGACTACCGCCGCGTGGTCGCACTCGCGACCCTCTGGCAGAGCTGGTTGGTCGATCTGGGACCGGTCGGTCATCTCAACCCGGCCGCCGGGTTCGGACCCTGGCCGCGTGCACTGTCGTTGATCGATGAGCTCGACATCGCGAGCCCCTTTTCCGTCGCCATGAATGCCCTGTGTTGAGGTCCCGATGCCAAGAGCCATTCGCTTTCATGAAACCGGTCGTCCCGAGGTCCTGAAACTCGAGACGGTAAACGTCGGCGATCCCGGTGCTGGCGAAGCGCGCGTGCGTCATAGCCACATCGCCGTCAATTTCATCGACATCTACTTCCGCAGCGGCCGCTATCCTTTGCCGCTGCCCAATGGATTGGGCTCGGATGCCGTGGGCGTGGTCGAGGCCATTGGCCCGGGCGTAACGGAGGTCAAGGTGGGCGATCGTGTCGGTTACCTGCTCGGGCCGCAGGGTGCCTACGCGGACGTGCGGGTCATGCCGGCTAGCGTGCTAATCAAGCTGCCCGATGGCATCTCCGATCGCACGGCGTCGACGCTGATGATGAAGGGCATGACGGTCCAGTACCTCTTCCGCCAGGTATTTCCGCTCCAGGGCGGTGAGACGATCCTGTACCACGCGGCCGCCGGCGGTGTCGGCCTGCTCGCCTGTCAGTGGGCCCGCGCCCTCGGCGTCACCATGATCGGCACGGTGAGCACCGACGAGAAGGCGGAGATCGCCCGCGCGCACGGTTGCGCGCACACTATCGTCACGTCGCGCGAGAACATCGCGCAGCGGGTGCGCGAAATTACCGGCGGCAAGGGTGTGCCGGTAGTCTACGATTCGGTCGGCAAGGACACGGTGCAGGCGTCGGTCGACAGCCTGCAGGTGCGCGGTACGCTGGTCAGCAATGGCACGAGCTCAGGTCCGGTCGTGATCGATACCATGACGCTGGCGGTGAAAGGGTCGCTCTGGGTAACCCGCCCGGCGATGATTCACTACGCAACGCCGCGCGCGCACATGCTGGCGATGGCGGATGAGCTCTTCGGGCTCGTGCTCTCGAACAAGATCAAGAGCGAACCTCAGCAGGTCCTGCCGCTCGCCGAGGCGGCGCAGGCGCATCACGCGCTCGAATCGCGCAAGACGACGGGCACTACGGTCCTGGTGCCGTAGCGCGTCGCTTTCCCGACATGAATCTCGTGGATACCGCAGCGCATCCGGGCTCTGCGGCCGAATACCGTTTCGGCCCGCGGCAGGCGTGGTTCGCCTTCGTGATGACCGCGGCGCTCATGATCGTCGACTATCTCGATCGGCAGGTCATCGTTTCGCTGTTCCCCTACATCAAGGAAAGCTGGGGGCTGTCGGACACGCAGCTCGGCGCGCTGGTGTCGATCGTGTCGGTCACGGTGGCTCTGGCGGCCATGCCGATCGCCCTGCTCGCCGATCGCTGGAGCCGGGTGCGCAGCATCGTGGTGATGGCGCTCGTCTGGAGTCTCGCGACGATCTCCTGCCTGTTCACGCGCAACTACGGCCAGCTGCTTGCTGCCCGCGCTGTGGTCGGATTGGGTGAGGCCGGATACGGCTCGGTCGGTGCAGCGTTGATTGCCAGCCTGTTCCCGGCGCGCCTGCGTGCTGGATTGCTCGCGGCCTTTTTCGCCTCCGCCTCGGTGGGATCAGTTCTGGGCGTGATGCTGGGTGGGGTCATCGCGGAGCACTGGGGATGGCAGGCTGCGTTCGGAGTCGTTGGCATTCCCGGGCTGGTGCTCGCCCTCCTCTACCTCAAGGTGCGCGATTACCGCACCGTGGCGCTCACGCCCACGCAATCCGCCGCCAGTCGCAAGCGCGGCGCGGCCGCGTTCGCGCTCGAGTCGCTGCTGCGATCGCGAACGATGCTATGGGCCTGCATTGGCGCGGGAGCACAGCTCATCGTCGTGTCCTCCGTCTGGGCCTGGTTGCCCAGCTTTCTTCATCGTTTCCACGGCATGGCGCCGCACGTCGCCGGTGTGAGCGCTGCCTTTGTGGTGCTCTTTGGCGCCGCGGGCAGCATGGTCTGGGGCGTGGTGGTCGACCGTGTCGGTACGCAGGGCTCGCGGCACAAACTCTACGCAATGGCCGGGCTGTGCCTCGTGACGCTGCTGGTGCTCATGCCGACGTTTGCCGTCACGGGCAAGCTGCCGCACAGCGCGCAATTCCTGCTGATCGCCATCGGTGGCTTCATGATGACGTGCACGGTGGGGCCGGTGTCCGCCATCGTGATCGACGTCACCCACGCCGGCCTGCGCGCCACGGGAGCGTCCGTCCTGTCCTTGTTTCAGAACCTGCTGGGTCTCGCGGCCGGGCCCGTGATCACCGGTGCGCTGTCCGATGCTTTCGGCCTCGACAGCGCACTCACAGTCATACCGGCCTTCAGTGTGCTCGCCGCCCTGTGCTTCGTGATGGCGTCGCGCACCTACGAGGCGGAAGCGCGCCAACAGGTCACCTGTGCGGAGGAATCGTTATGCGCGGCCTGATGATGGAACGACCACTGCTGATCTCGTCGCTCCTGCGGCATGCGGAACTCAATCACGCCGATCAGGAAGTGGTCTCGCGGCGCGTGGAAGGCGATATTCACCGCTATACGTTCCGCGATCTGGCTGCGCGCTCGCGTCGCCTGGCGAATGCGCTGGCGGGGCTGGGCGTGAAGCACGGCGATCGTGTCGGGACGCTGGCCTGGAACGGTTATCGGCATCTCGAGCTGTACTACGCCGTCTCCGGATCGGGCGCGGTGTTGCATACCCTCAATCCCCGCCTGCATCCCGATCAGCTCACATGGATTGCCAATCATGCGCAGGACCGCGTGTTGTTCTTCGACCTGACCTTTCTGCCGCTGGTCGAGGCCATCGCGCCGCGCCTGCAGAGTGTCTGGACTTTCGTGGCGCTGACCGATCGCCAGCACATGCCTGCCACGACAGGCGTGCGGGACCTCGTTTGTTACGAGGATCTGCTCGAAGCGCATGATGAGGGGTATGAGTGGCCCGAGTTCGACGAGAACACCGCGGCGTCGCTCTGCTACACCTCAGGCACGACCGGCAATCCCAAGGGTGCCTTGTACAGTCACCGCTCGACGCTGCTGCACACCTATGCCGTGGCGCTGCCCGATGCCTTCAACTGCTCAGCGCATGACGTGATCCTGCCCGTGGTGCCGATGTTCCACGTTAACGCGTGGGGTCTGCCCTACGTCGCCTGCATGGTGGGTGCGAGGCTGGTATTCCCGGGACCCGCGCTCGACGGCAAGTCGTTGCACGATTTGTTCGAGAGCGAGGGTGTCACACTGTCGGCGGGCGTGCCGACCGTCTGGCAGGGATTGCTCAGTCACGTGGCCGGCAACGGGCTCAAATTCAGCACCATGCGTCGAACCATCATTGGCGGATCGGCATGCCCGGCGGCGATGATTCACAAGTTCCAGACCGAGTACGACGTGCAGGTACTGCATGGCTGGGGCATGACCGAGATGAGTCCGGTCGGTGCAGTCGGGGCGCTCAAGCCGCGCCATCTGGCGCTGAGCGACGCGGAGCGCCGCGCGATCCAGGCCAAGCAGGGCCGCGCGCCGTTCGGTGTCGATCTCAAGACCACCGACGCCGAGGGACGCGAGTTGCCACGTGACGGGCAGACGCCCGGCGAACTGATGGTTCGCGGACCGTGGGTGATTTCCGCCTACTTCAACAGCGATGACGGGCCGCTTCGCGATGGCTGGTTCCCGACTGGCGACGTCGCCACCATCGATGCGGATGGCTATGTGCAGATCACGGATCGCAGCAAGGACCTGATCAAGTCGGGCGGCGAGTGGATCAGCTCGATCGAGCTCGAGAACATCGCCATGGCGCACCCAGCTGTCGCGATGGCGGCCTGCATCGCGATCGCTCACCCGAAATGGGACGAGCGTCCGCTGCTCGTCGTCGTGAAGAAGCCGCAGGCCAGCGTGGCGCGTGAAGATTTGCTGGCCTTCTATACGGGCAAGACCGCCAAGTGGTGGATACCCGACGACGTTGTCTTCGTCGATGCGATCCCGCTCGGTGCCACGGGGAAAATGCAGAAGAACAAGCTGCGCGAGCAGCTGGCAGGCTATCGCTGGCCCGAAGTAACTCGATCGGCATGAGATCAGGAGCCGCGATCGGTCGCGTTACCCGCACGGGCCTGGGGACCTGTTGACCGATCCGTCGCTCAGCGACGGAGGATGCGCAAAATCTCTTCGAGCTCGCTCTTCAACTGCCGCACGATTTGCGCGCTCATGCTCAGGTCCTCGCGCGCTTCATCGCCCGTGAGACGATTGCGTGCGCCCCCGATCGTGAAGCCCTGCTCGTAGAGCAGGCTCCTGATCTGGCGGATCACGATCACGTCCTGGCGCTGGTAGTAGCGGCGGTTGCCGCGGCGCTTGACCGGCTTGAGCTGCGGGAATTCCTGCTCCCAGTAGCGCAGCACGTGCGGCTTCACGCCGCAGAGATCACTCACCTCACCGATGGTGAAATACCGTTTACCCGGAATCGGCGGGAGTTCATCGTTATTGCTTGGTTCCAGCATAGGCTTCGACCCGCGCTTTGAGCTTCTGACCCGGACGGAACGTCACGACGCGCCGTGCGCTGATCGGAATCTCCTCCCCGGTTTTCGGATTGCGGCCCGGCCGCTGGTTCTTGTCGCGCAGATCGAAATTACCGAACCCCGAAAGCTTCACCTGCTCGCCGGTGGCGAGCGCGGCGCGCACTTCCTCGAAGAACATGTCGACCAGCTCGCGCGCCTCGCGCTTGTTGAGGCCCAGCTGGTTGAAGAGCGCTTCCGCCATCTCCGCTTTTGTGAGTGCCATGCTTTATTGATCTCTTATGGTGGCGTTCAACTCACGTCGCAGCCGCTCCAGGATCGCGGCCACAGTAAGGTCTGCGTCCTGGCTGGTAAGCGTGCGTGAAGTTTCTTGGAAAATCAAGCCTAAAGCGACGCTTTTTCGTCCAGAATCTACGCCCTTCCCCCGGTAGACGCTCAGGACCCGCAGGTCGCGTAATAGGCTTCGGGCGCCAACACTAACATGTTCCCGGATTGCCGCCAGCGGCACGCCCTCGTCGACTACGATGGCCAGGTCACGGCGGATCGCGGGAAACTTCGAAATCTCTTCAAAAACAGGTAGCTTGGCTTCGAGTGCTGCCGCGGTTTCGAGTTCGAAGAGCACGGGCGTATATGTCAAATCCAGCGTACGCACGAGCTCTGGATGCAGCTCGCCCAGCCAGCCGACGTTCCGATCGCCGCGTTTGATGCGCGCTGCGCGCCCCGGATGCAGACAAGACAGCGAGTCAGACGCAAACGTGAATATGTCAGCAGTGCCCGTAGTCGCGAGCAGCGCCTCCACGTCCGCTTTCACGTCATAGAAATCGACGACGCGCTTGGCCTCGCCCCACTGCTCTGGCAGCGCCTGTCCCAGAGCGATTCCGGCGAGCGTCGCAACCTCATGCAACGCACCGCTCGATGTTACGAACTTGCGGCCCGCTTCGAAGAGTCGCACCCGATCCTGTTGGCGCCGCAGGTTCTCACGCGCAATCGCGATCAAGCCCGGCCACAACGACACGCGCATCGCCGCGAGCTCCGCAGAAATCGGGTTGCTGAGCACGAGCGGCCTGGCCCCAGGGAACAACTGCTCCTGGAGCTTCGGATCGACGAAGCTGTAGGTGATCGCTTCGTGATAGCCGCGGTCGACCAACGTCCAGAGCGGTCGCTCCGCATCCACGCGCTGCTCGCTGACCGGCGTGAACAACTGGTCGATACGCGCGTGTGTCTCCGGTACGTTGTCGAAGCCAAAGATCCGTCCGACTTCCTCGATGAGATCGGCCTCGATCGCGATGTCGAAGCGATGCGAAGGTGGCGTGACCTTCCACCCTTCCCTGCTGCTCTTGACGGACATGCCGAGCGACTCGAGGATCCTGCGCACACGTGCATCGGGCACTCGCACACCGAGCAGGCGCTCGAGCTGTGAGCGGCGCAGTATCACCGCCTGCGGCCGCGGTAGCTGCTTCGGCACCGCCGTGACGACGATCGGCCCAGGCTCGCCGCCCGCGATCGCGATGAGGAGCTCGGTCGCGCGCTCCATCGATTGCTCCTGCGCACGGGGATCCACCCCGCGCTCGAATCGCTGCGCGGCATCGGTGATCAGCGCGTGTTGCCGCGCGCTCGTGCGTACCTGTGTGGGCGAGAAATAGGCGATCTCGAGCAGCAGGTCCGTGGTGGACACGCTCACCGCGGTGCGCTCGCCCCCCATCACGCCCGCGATTCCCACTGCGCCCGCGGCATCGGCGATCACGAGATCGCGCTCATCGAGATCCACATCGCTGCCATCGAGCAGGCGGATGCGCTCGCCCGCCCGCGCCTTGCGCACGTCGATGCCCTTCTGCAGCTTGAGAAGATCGTAGGCGTGCATCGGTGTGCCGAGCTCGAGCATCACGTAGTTGGTGACATCGACGATCGGGTTGATGGCGCGCAGGCCGCTGCGGCGCAGGCGCTCGCGCAGCCACAGCGGCGACTGGGCGCGCGCATTCACGCCATGGATCACGCGACCGACAAACTTGGGGCAGGCTCGCGGCACCGAGAGCTTCACCGGAAAGCGGGCCTCGATGGTCGGGCTCACGGGCTTCTGGCGCTTCTCAGCCAGCCGCTTGCCCATCAACGCCGCTACCTCGCGTGCCAGGCCGCGTACGCTCAGCGTGTCGCCGCGGTTCGGTGTGAGATTGAGCGTCAGGATCGTGTCGTCGAGCGCGAGCGCGCGGCGCAAGTCGGTGCCGATCCTGCTATCCGGCAACTCCAGGATTCCCTCGGACTCATCGCCGAGTCCCAGCTCGCGCGCGGAACACAGCATGCCGTGGGACTCGACGTCACGGAGCGGCGTGCGCTGGATCGTCACGTCGCCGGGCAGCTTCGCGCCCACCAGCGCCACGGCGCTCTTGAGCCCGGCCCGCGCGTTGCTCGCCCCGCACACGATCTGCAGGCGATTCTTGCCGTCGGTGGTGACGCTGCAAACGCTCAATTTGTCGGCCTTCGGATGCTTGCGGCACTCGACAATCTCGCCGACCACGACGCCACTGAACACCGGCGCTGCGGGCGTGCGACCTTCGACTTCGAAGCCCGCCATCGTCAGCCGCTGCGCGAGTTGCACCGACTCCCAGCGGGGATTGACCCATTCGCGCAGCCATGCTTCGCTCAATTCCACGGTCAACCCACCTGGAACTGGCGCAGGAAGCGCAGATCGTTGTCGAAGTAGAGACGGATGTCGTTCACGCCATAACGGAGCATCGTCATGCGCTCGATGCCCATGCCGAACGCATAGCCCGTCCAGCGCTCGGCGTCGACACCGACCGCTTTGAAGACGTTCGGGTGAACCATCCCGCAGCCGAGCACTTCGATCCAGCCAGTCTGCTTGCAGACACGGCAGCCCTTGCCGGAGCAGAACACGCATTCGATGTCGACTTCCGCCGAGGGCTCGGTGAAGGGGAAGTACGACGGCCGGAAACGGATGCCGAGCTTGCGCTCGAAGAACGCCTCCATGAGGCCATGCAGGATCGCCTTGAGGTTGGCGAGGCTCACATTCTCGTCCACCACCAGGCCTTCGATCTGGTGAAACATGGGCGTGTGCGTTAGATCCGAGTCGCTGCGATAGACGCGGCCCGGCGCAATGAGCCGCAGCGGCAGCGGGCCCTCGCGCAGCGCGCGGATCTGCACCGGCGAAGTGTGCGTGCGCAGGAGCCGACCATCGCCGAAGTAGAAGGTATCCATGAGCGCGCGCGCAGGATGATTCTCCGGGATGTTGAGCGCCTCGAAGTTGTGGAAGTCGTCCTCGACCTCGGGCCCTTCCGCGACGCGGAAGCCGGCGCGGCGGAAAAGCTCCTCCATCCGCAGGCGCACCTTGGTCACCGGATGCAAGCCGCCGGACGCCTGGCCGCGCCCAGGGAGCGTCACGTCGATCTGTCCGGCCGCGAGTGCCGCGGTCACACTGGCCTGCTCGAGCTCCGCGCGACGCTTGGTGATAGCCTCGCCGAGCGACTGCTTCGCTTCGTTGATGCGCTGGCCGGCGCTCGGACGCGCCTCGGCCGGCAATCCGCCGAGCGACTTCAGCTGCTCGGTGATGACGCCGGTCTTGCCGAGCAGGCGCACGCGGATCTGCTCGAGCGCGTTCAAGTCCGCCGCCCGGGCAATCTCGCCCAGCGTCTGATCGACGATCGTGCTGAGGTCGTTCACGCCGACGCCCAGGTGCAGTCGCGTGTTACGCCGCGTCCAGTGCGGCCTTGGCCTTTTCCGCGATCACGCCGAAGGACTCCGCGTCGTGAACCGCGATGTCGGCCAGCATCTTGCGATCGATCTCGATGCCTGCCTTGCCGAGCCCGTTGATGAGACGGCTGTACGACAGCCCGTGTACACGGGCCGCGGCATTGATGCGGGCGATCCACAGTGCGCGGAATTCGCGCTTCTTCTGCCGCCGATCGCGGTAGGCGTACTGTCCCGCCTTGATGACCGCCTGCTTGGCCGCGCGGAACACCTTGCGACGGGCGTTGTAATAGCCCTTCGCCTTCTTGAGGATCTTCTTGTGACGGCGTCCAGCGATGACGCCGCGCTTGACTCGCGCCATGACTCACTACTCCTGAAAGAAAAAGAAACCGTCAGCTCGGCAACATCTGCTTCACGCGATCGATGTCCGTCTTGTGGACCATCGAGGGCGTGCGCAGCTGCCGCTTACGCTTGCTCGGCTTGCTGGTGAGAATGTGGCGACGATGGGACTGGGAGCGCTTGAAGCCTTTCGCCGTCTTGCGAAAACGCTTCGCCGCCGCCCGATGAGTTTTCAACTTGGGCATGGTCTTTCCTCTTTCGTTTAGCACTGCTCGCAGGCCCGCACCGAATCACCGGCGCGGCGCCGCTACAGGCGGTTCAACGGCTTCTCCCTGGCGGGATCAGCCGCCGTTCACTTCTTCTTCGGTGCAAACATCATCACCATCTGCTTGCCCTCCATCAGCGGATGCTGCTCGACCACGCCGCACTGGGCGAGGTCCTGCTGCACCCGATCGAGGAGCTTGCGTCCGATGTCCTGATGCACCATTTCGCGGCCGCGGAAACGCAACGTCACCTTGGCCTTGTCACCTTCCGACAGGAACCGCACGAGGTTACGCAGCTTGATCTGGTAATCAGCCTCTCCGGTTCCCGGCCGAAACTTCACTTCCTTGATGTGGATCTGCTTCGTCTTGCGCTTGGCCGAATGCGCCTTCTTGTTCTGCTCGAACAGGAATTTGCCGAAGTCCATGATGCGACAAACAGGTGGCTCGGCGGTCGGTGAGACCTCGACCAGATCCAGTTCTGCCGCCATGGCCATCTGCAAGGCCTCATTGCGGGTCATCACCCCCGCCTGTCCGCCGTTCGCGTCGATGACGCGCACCTGCGGGGCGAGGATCTCTTCATTGCGCCTGACGCGCTTGGTTGTCGCGATACTTCAGTCCTCCAAAATGACACGGCCGCGGCTCGCGACTTCACGGGCCAGACGCTGGGCGAACGTCTCGAGTGACATGGAACCCAGGTCTTTCCCGTTGCGCGTGCGCACGGCCAGAGATTTCGCTTCGACTTCCCTGTCTCCCGCTACCAGCAGGTACGGGACGCGCTGCAACGTGTGCTCGCGGATTTTAAAGCCCACCTTCTCGTTTCTCAAGTCCGATTCGACCCGAAGCCCCTGATTTTTCAAGGTTTCGGTTACTTCAAGCACATAATCGGCCTGCTTGTCGGTGATGTTGAGCGCGACCGCCTGCACCGGGGCGAGCCACGTCGGCAGCCGGCCGGCGTGATGCTCGATCAGAATGCCGAGAAAACGCTCGAGCGAGCCGAAAATCGCCTGGTGAAGCATGATCGGCGTGCGCTTCTGGCTCGCGTCGTCGATGTAGGTCGCGCCGAGCCGGCCTGGCATGTTGAGGTCTACCTGGAGCGTCCCGCACTGCCAGTCTCGCCCGATTGCATCGCGCAGCACGAACTCGAGTTTCGGGCCGTAAAAGGCGCCCTCACCTGGGTTGCGTTCGCAGGTGATTCCCGCGGCATCGGCCGCCGCCTGTAAGGCCGCTTCGGCGCGATCCCAGGTGGCGTCGTCGCCGACCCGCTTGGGCGGGCGATCGGCGAACTTGACGCGCACGTCCTCGAAGCCGAAGTCGCGGTAGATGCCCATGAGGAGATCGATCACGCGCGCCGACTCGGGCGCGACTTGCTCTTCGGTGCAGAACAGGTGTGCATCGTCCTGGTTGAACGCTCGCACGCGCATGAGCCCGTGCAGCGACCCGGAAGGCTCGAAGCGGTGCAGCTTGCCGAACTCGGCGAATCGCAGCGGCAGGTCGCGATAGCTGCGCAGCCCTTGCTTGAAGATCTGGATATGACCGGGGCAGTTCATCGGCTTGATCGCATACACCCGCTCGTCCGGGGTGCGCGTGAGATACATGTTCTCGCCGAACTTCTCGAGATGCCCGGACTGCTGCCAGAGGCTCACGTCCATGAGCTCAGGCGCATTGACCTCCTGGAATCCGCCGGCGCGCTGCCGCTCGCGCATGTACGCGATCAGTGACTGGAACACTGTCCAGCCCTTTGGATGCCAGAACACCGCGCCCGGCGCTTCCTCCTGGAAATGGAACAGGTCGAGCTCGCGGCCGATGCGGCGGTGATCGCGTTTCTCGGCCTCTTCGAGCCGCGTGAGATAAGCGCCGAGGGATTTTTCATCCGCCCAGGCGGTGCCATAGATCCGCTGCAGCATTTCGTTGCGCGAGTCGCCGCGCCAGTACGCGCCCGCGACCTTCATCAGCTTGAACGCCTTGAGCTTCCCCGTGCTCGGCACGTGGGGGCCGCGGCACAGGTCGATGAAATCGCCCTGGCCATAGAGACTGATCTCCTCGCCCTGGGGAATCGCCGCAATGATCTCGGCCTTGTAGTGCTCGCCCTGCTTGCGGAAGAAATCGACCGCCGCATCGCGCGACATCACCGTACGACTGACCTTGAGGTCGGCTTTGGCGATTTCCTTCATACGCGTTTCGATCGCTGCGAGGTCTTCGGGCGTAAACGCACGCTTGAAGGAGAAGTCGTAGTAGAAGCCGTCCTCGATCACCGGCCCGATCGTCACCTGCGCTTCGGGAAACAGCTGCTTCACAGCCTGTGCGAGCAGGTGCGCCGTGGAGTGCCGGATCACCTCGAGGCCTTCCGGATCGCGATCCGTGACGATGCTGACGCGGGCGTCGGAGCCGATCTGGTAGGACGTGTCGACGATCCTGCCGTCCACCTTGCCAGCGAGCGCCGCTCGCCGCAGGCCCGCGCCAATACTCGCCGCCACGTCGTCGACCGTGACCGGACGATCGAACGTTTTCTGGCTGCCGTCGGGCAATGTGATCGTGGGCATCGAAACTCGGTTTCCGTGCGTCAACGAAAAAGGGCGCTCCCGCGAAGGAGTCGCCCTTTCTGGGATCTGGTAGGCGCGGCTGGGATCGAACCAGCGACCACCACCATGTCAAGGTGATGCTCTACCACTGAGCTACGCGCCTGAAAAAACGGGCCGCCAAAGATACTGAAGGCCCTCCCGCGCCGCAAGCAAACGCGCCTTTTCGGCCCGACCAGGGCCTCATCCCGTGCGCACGCCGGTCAGACCCAGCTCGACCCGCCGCAGCCGCTGGATCTCGTCACGCAGGCGCGCCGCTTCCTCGAATTCGAGGTTGCGAGCGAGCCGCAGCATTTCCTGCTCGAGCTTCTTGATGCGCTTGACGATCTGCTCGGGGGGCAGACGCTCGTACCCGGTCGCGGGTTCGGCGACGCGCTTCTTCCAGGCCGCGGCACCCGGTTCGGCGCGCGCGCCTTCCATGATGTCCGGCACCGCCTTGACGATGCCGCGCGGCGTGATGCCATGGTGCTCGTTGAATTCGATCTGCTTGCACCGCCGCCGCTCGGTCTCGTCGACCGCGCGCTGAATGGAGCCCGTGATCTGCTCAGCGTAGAGAATGGCCTTGCCGCGCAGGTTGCGTGCCGCGCGGCCGATCGTCTGGATCAGCGAGCCTTCCGAGCGCAGGAAACCCTCCTTGTCGGCATCGAGGATCGCCACCAGCGATACCTCGGGCATGTCGAGCCCTTCGCGCAGCAGGTTGATGCCCACCAGCACGTCGAACTTGCCGAGCCGGAGATCGCGGATCAGCTCGGTGCGCTCCACCGTCTCGATGTCGGAATGCAGGTAGCGCACCCGGACGCCGTGTTCGTGCAGATATTCGGTCAGGTCCTCCGCCATGCGCTTGGTGAGCGTCGTGATTAGCACCCGCTCATTGCGCTCTACGCGCGCATTGATCTCCGAGAGAACGTCGTCGACCTGGGTGCGTGCCGAGCGAATCTCGACCTCGGGATCGACCAGGCCGGTCGGGCGCACCACCTGTTCGACCACCTGGCCCGAGCGTCCGCGCTCGTAGGGCCCGGGCGTCGCGGACACGAAGATCATCTGTGGCGCCAGCTTCTCGAACTCGTCGAAGCGGAGCGGCCGGTTGTCGAGCGCCGACGGCAGGCGGAAACCGTATTCGACCAGCGTCTCCTTGCGCGACCGGTCGCCGCGATACATGCCGCCGAGCTGCGGAATCGTCTGGTGGCTCTCATCGACCACCAGGAGCGCGTTGCGCGGCAGATAGTCGAACAGGCAGGGCGGCGGTTCCCCCGCCTGGCGGCCCGAGAGATAGCGCGAATAGTTCTCGATGCCGGCGCAATAGCCAACTTCGCTCATCATCTCGATGTCGAAGCGCGTGCGCTGCTCGAGCCGCTGCGCCTCGACCAGCTTGTTGGCCGCGCGCAGCTCCGCGAGCCGCACGCGCAGCTCGTCGCGGATCTCGTCGACCGCGGAGTGCAGCCGCTCTTTCGGCGTCACGTAGTGCGTGGACGGAAACACCGTGAGGCGCGGCACCTTGCGCAGCAGCTCGCCGGTCAAGGGATCGAAGTAGCTGAGCTGCTCGATGCGGTCGTCGAACAACTCCACCCGCACCGCATCGCGCTCCGATTCCGCGGGGAAGATGTCGATAACGTCGCCACGCACGCGGTAGGTGCCCTGCGACAGCTCGAGCTCGTTGCGCGTGTACTGCATGTCGGCCAGGCGTCTCAACAGGCGACGCTGATCGATGGGATCGCCACGATCGAGGTGCAGCACCATGCTCAGGTAGGCCTGGGGATCGCCGAGACCGTAGATGGCCGAGACCGTCGCCACGATGATCGAATCGGGACGCTCGAGGAGCGCCTTGGTGGCCGAGAGCCGCATCTGCTCGATGTGCTCGTTGATGGAGGCGTCCTTTTCGATGTAGGTGTCAGACGCCGGCACGTAGGCTTCGGGCTGGTAATAGTCGTAGTACGAGACGAAGTACTCGACGGAGTTTTTCGGGAAGAACTCCTTGAACTCGCCGTAGAGCTGCGCAGCGAGCGTCTTG
>DATIEU010000633.1:0-6092 GCA_035455565.1 Steroidobacteraceae bacterium
AGGCGCGGGCCGCAGCGCTGCTCAGTCGCCCGCAGTCGACCGCAGTGCAAGCAAGCGACCCGGTGCGCGCGCCGTCCGTGACATCGTCGGCAGTCGATGGGCAGGCGAGTGCAGCGGCGTTGCTCAGTCGCCCGACCGCTGAAAATGCGGCTCAAACACATGCCACGGTGGCACTGCCATCAGTGGCGTCCATGGCATCGGATGGGCAGACGCAGGCGGCAAACCTGCTCAATCGTCCGCGGACCACGTAGAGCACGAATCCGCGGCGGCGTGCGCGACTGCGCGCGCTCGTCGCCGCGGGAGTGCAAGCGCCCAGTGCTGGAAACACAGCACTGGACACTCCCATTCAGACCCGGATTCGCGTCGAGCAGGAGTGCAGCGAGTGAAGCGTGCCATCCGTCTCGTGTCCAGGTCGGTCGGCGTAGCTGCGCTCCTCTCGCTCGGACTCGCGACGCCGGCGAGTGCTGAAGAATCACCGCTGGCGAGCATCGAACGCCTGGATCCCCGATTCGACCTGCTGATTCCACGCGGTGCCGTGCTCGAGAGTGTGGCAGAAGGCATCGAATGGGCCGAGGGGCCGGTGTGGGATGCAAGGGATGGTGCGCTGCTCTTCTCCGACGTCCCGCGCAACGGAGTGTTTCGCTGGAAGAGGGGCGAGGGCGTGAGCGAGTTTCTACGCAACAGCGGCTACACCGGCGAGTCCCCTTTTACGGGGCGCGAGCCGGGATCGAACGGTCTCGCCTTCGATCGAGCAGGCCGGCTCGTGATGTGCCGGCACGGCGATCGCAGCCTCGTGCGGCAGGAGCATGACGGCACGTTCACTGTGCTGGTGGCGCGCTATCGGGGCAAGAGGCTCAACAGTCCAAACGATCTGGTCTACAAGTCGAACGGTGATCTCTACTTCACCGATCCGCCCTTCGGGCTCGCCAAAGCGTTCGACGATCCCTCGAAGGAGCTCGATTTCCAGGGTGTCTTTCGCCTCGGCGTGGACGGCACGCTGACCGTCCTGATCACGGATCTCCAGGCACCAAACGGCATCGGGTTCTCGCCCGACGAAAAGACTCTTTATGTCAGCAATGCCTTCAAACCGCGCCCTGTCTGGATGGCCTATCCGGTGCTGGCCGACGGCACGCTGGGGCCGGGGCGACAGTTCGCAGAAGCGGTCCCATGGGTAAAGGACGGCGAAGGCGTACCCGACGGTCTCAAGATTGATCGAAACGGTAATGTCTTTGCCGCGGGACCTGGCGGGATTCACGTCTTTGCGCCCGATGGTACGCGACTGGGTCGCATCGTGACGGGAGTTGCGACCGGCAACCTGGCTTGGGGTGAAGACGGTGGCGTGCTCTACATTGCGGCGAATCACCGCATCCTGCGACTACCCACGCGTACACAGGGACTCATCCGGCGATTCATCCCCTGACGTGCCGGCGCGGACTAAGGTCGCGGTTCTCTGACGAGCCCACGGTCCCTGCGATTGGATCGCAGCAACCCGCGCCTGGTGCGAGGCCGATCGAGTGTTCTGCGTTCGCCGCGCGGGTGGACCTGCCGAATCCCGCGATCCCCTGCGCCTCGAGTCACCGCCAACCGTGGCTCCGCAATCTCTTGTGGGGCGCGAGCGGTGCCACGATCCGCGGAGCACTCGTGGCCCGAAAGAATAATCGCAAAAAAACCAGTCGGTTCCGGGCGTGCGACGACCTCGCGATGGCGCTGGCATGCCCGTTGCTCTGTCCCTCGCGCGCAAGGCTCGCCAAGAGCCGCAATCAACAACCACTGGGAGTCAAGAGCAATGAGCAATACCGATCGTCTCCTCAGGCTTGCCGTGTCGAGCGTGCTGGCGCTGAGCGCTGTCTCCGTGGCCGGCGGCGCAGTGGCCGCGGAACCGGACAAGGAGCAGTGCGCCGGGATCATCAAAGCAGGCAAGAACGACTGCGCCACGAGCACGAACGCGTGCCACGGCCACGTCGCAGTCGACTCGAGTCCAGAGGCCTGGATCTATCTGCCAAAGGGCACCTGCGAGCGGCTGGTCGGCGGGCGGATCGTGTCAGTCAAGGATCCGACCCCGAAGACGGAATAGTCATCGAAGCCCGGCTCCGGGTTGCACTGGAGCCGGGCACGGGAGGAGGTGCCCATGAAGAAGTCATCTGCATCAGAGCGCGAGCTCAAACTGCAACTCGTCGACGTCACGCCGCGACGCGCGCGTCGCGTGTGGCTACCGGGTGCCGCGTTCGCCGCGACTCAGCTCGACACGCGTCACTGGCGACGCGAGCCAGGCACCGACCTCGACTGGCAGCGATCGCCTTCCTGGCATCCGCGCCAGCTCCTGAACTGAGCGTCGCCCATGACACACCTGGAACAGCATGCGTGGGCGATCGTCCTGGCGGCCGGTGAAGGCAGCCGACTGCGGAGTCTCACGACCGACGCGACGGGTACAACAGTGCCCAAGCAGTTCTGCTCACTGCAGGGCGGACCGTCGCTGTTGCAGGAGGCGCTGCAGCGGGCGCAAGCAGTGGTCGCGCGCGAGCGCGTGTGCGCGGTGGTCGCCGATCAGCATCGACGTTGGTGGCGGGGAGCGCTGTGGTTGCTGCCGGCGTCCAACATCATCGTGCAACCGCGCAATCGCGGCACGGCCATCGGAATCCTCCTGCCGCTGATGCACATTCTGGCGCGCGATCCGCTGGCGCGCATCGTGTTCCTGCCGGCGGATCACTACGTGCGCGACGAATCCGTGCTCACGCGCGCGCTGCACGCAGCACTGGAACAGCTCTCACATCGGTCGACGGAGCTCGTGCTGCTCGGGATCTCGCCCGAGGACGCAGATCCCGAGCTTGGCTACATCCTCCCGGGACGGAGCAACGGCTACGACACGGCGCCTGTCGAGCGTTTCGTGGAGAAGCCTGACCCCGCCGCCGCGCACAGGCTCATCGAAGCAGGCGGTGTCTGGAACAGTTTCATTTTCGCGGCGTACGGCTCCGCGGTCCTGTCGCTCGTGCGCGAACGCGCCCCGGACATCGTTGATGACCTGGAAACCGCCTTGGCACGCGACGCCCAGGGGCCGTCGCTTGCCGTCAGCGACCTGTACGAGCAGCTGCCGCAGATCGATTTTTCGCGCGATGTGCTGCAAGGAGCGGCGGCACGCCTGCGCGTGCTCTCTGTCCCGCAGTGCGGATGGAATGATCTGGGCACGCCGCAGCGCGTGACCCGGACTCTGCGTCAGATCCAGTCACCGCATCTCGCACGGCCGCCGCTCGCGACCACAAGCACCTGGCTCAATCTCGCCGCTGCTGCAGAAGGTGAGCTGCAGCTCGCAGGCTGACCCCTTCGTTACGGGAGGAAGTATGCATCGCGTGGTCACGGTCTTATTGCTCGCAGCGCTGGAGGCGTCAACGGCTCACGCTGCGGACAGCGTGGTTCAGAGGCAGTTGACGCTCGACGGCGCCAAGCGCGCGGTCGCGGCGGCAGTCGCCTATGCACGCAAGAACAACGCACCCGGGGGCGCAATCGCGGTGGTCGACAGTGGCGGGCACGTGATTCTGGTCGAGCGGCTGGATGGCACGTTTGCCGCGGGCGCCGCCATCTCGATCGGCAAAGCGCGTACCGCGGTGATGTTCAAGCGGCCGACCAGGGGAATCGAGGACATCATCAACAAGGGTCGCACGGCCATGGTACCCGTGGCCGAAGTCACGTGGTTTACGCCGTTGCAGGGTGGCGTGCCGTTGATGATCGACAACGAGATCGTCGGCGGAATCGGCGTGAGTGGCGCCGCCAGCGCGCAGCAGGATGAGGAAGTCGCGATCGCCGGCGCGCAGGCTGTCGGGAGTGAAAAGGGCGCCGAAGTGCACTACGTCCCGGCGGATCAGGTGGCTGCGGCGTATCGGCGCGGTGAATCAGGTGACACGGTCGTCTCCGGTGACCTGTATCGCGTCAATGCAAGCCGGCGCGACGCTGCCGGCGAGGCGGAGATCCACCTCACAGAGGTGGACATTTTCTACGTGCTCGACGGCCAGGCGACGTTCGTGACAGGCGGTGAGCTGCTCGAGCCACGCGACCTCACTCCGAGCGAAATTCGCGGCTCTGCGATTCGTGGTGGCACCGAGCGGCAGCTTGCGCGCGGCGACGTCATCACGGTGCCGGCCGGCGTGCCGCACTGGTTCAAGCAAGTGACCGCGCCGTTCCGCTACTACGTGGTCAAGTCGGGCGAGCAGGGCGGGTGAATGTCGATGACGCTTGGCAAGGCCATCCTCGCGTTCATGCCGCGCCTGCTGATCGCGCTGCTGCTCTTCCTGGTAGTCGTGTGCGCGGCCATCTGTGCGGGACTGCTGAGCCCCACGCGTGCCTCGGCACGCGCCGCGACCGTCGACTTCGAGACCACTTCGTTAATCGGGGGATGAGATGAAGCGAGCGCCTCTTGTGGCATCAGTCACGCTGACTTTCGGCATGGTCGCGGCAGCTCACGGTGATGGCAACGACACTTCGGCCGCGCGCATCGACCTGACGACCCGCGACGGTGCAGGGTTCGTGGGTGCAGTTTGGCGCTACAGCGATACCCGCATCGTCACCGCAGCATTTCGCGCACCGGACGCCGAGGGCCAACCCTACGGCGCGCCGAATTCCACCTACGACATCGAGCCGCATGCAGGCGCCGCGGACTTTGACGACGGCTCCTGGCCGGTGATCGATCCGGCGACACTGACCGCTCGTCGCGGCAATGGACTGCTCTCGTTCAACTGGTATCGGGTGCGCTTCACCATCCCGGAGCGGATCGGCGGTTTCGATACGCAGGGCGCCGCGTTGTACTTCGAAACGCGGCTCGACGATTACGCCGAGGTGTGGGTGAACGGCGAGCTCGCCCGCCCCTACGGGGCGAGCGGCGGCTCTGTCGTTGCCGGATGGAACGCCCTCAATCGCGTTCTCGTTGCGCGCCATGCGCAGCCCGGGCAAACGGTCCAGCTCGCCATCTTCGGCATGAACGGACCGATCTCGAGCACGCCGACCAACTACATTTACGTGCGCGAGGCGACGCTCGATTTCGTCGCGGGATCCCCGGGACCCGTCGCAGTGCCTGCGCAGGAAGTGAACGTCCAGGTCGAAAGGCTCGATCCCAGGATCGACGCCATTGTTCCGGCGAACCCGAAGCTCTTCAAGCTCGCCGAGGGTTTCCTGTTCACCGAGGGCCCCGTGTGGGTGCATGAGGGGTATCTGCTCTTCAGCGACCCGAATCACAACACGATTTACAAATACACCGAATCCGGCGAGTTGAGCGTTTTCCGCGACCGCAGCGGCTACGACGCGCCCGATATCGCCGAGTACGGGCAGCCGGGCTCCAACGGTCTCACGCTCGACGCGCAAGGCCGGCTCACGATCAACGAGCACGGGCGCCATCGCGTCTCTCGGCTGGAACCGGATGGAGCGTTCACCGAGCTCGCGCACAGCTATCAAGGCAAACGGCTCAACAGTCCGAATGATCTTGTATACCGATCCGACGGCGCGCTCTATTTCACCGATCCACCGTTCGGACTCCCGAAGTTCTACGACGATCCGCGCAAAGAGCTCGACTTCAGCGGGATCTACCGCTGGAAAGGCGGTGCGTTGACGCTGCTCGCGCGCGAGCTCAAGGGTCCCAACGGCATCGCGTTCTCACCCGACGAGAAATATCTGTACGTCGGGAACTGGGATCCGCAAGCCAAGACGGTGACACGCTATCCGGTCCGCGCCAACGGCACGTTGGGCAAAGGCGCGACCTTCATCGATCTCACCCGCATGGTCCCTGGTGAGGAAGCGCTCGATGGACTCAAGGTCGATCGCCGCGGAAACATCTACCTGTCCGCGCCCGGCGGCGTGTGGATTTTCGCGGCCGACAGCACGCACCTCGGCACCATTCAGACACCGCGGCCGGTGCACAATTTCGCCTGGGGCGGAGCGGACGGCAAGACGCTTTACCTCACCGCCCGCGACACGCTCTATCGCACTCCGCTGCTGGTCGAGGGCGTACGGCCATGAGCGGGCGCTCGCTCATCGTGCACGCCGGCGGGCAGATGTTCTGCACCCATCCGGTAACCGGAGTCGTGCAGGTCGGGTCACGCGATGACGCTTTT
>DATIEU010000634.1:0-3927 GCA_035455565.1 Steroidobacteraceae bacterium
CATCGCGCGCGACATCGATCCGCTCGCTATCGAGGAATACTTCGGGCTGGGCTACGTTCCCGACCCGCGCAGCATCCTGAAGAGCGTACGCAAGCTCCCGGCGGCACACACACTCACGGTGACGCGAGGCGGCGCGCGACCACAACCGCGCGAGTACTGGGATCTGCCACGCTTCGCGACCGCCACGCCAAGCGTGGAGGCCGCGAGCGAAGAGCTCATCACGCACCTGCGAGCGGCCGTGCAGGCCCGGCTCATCTCGGAAGTACCGCTCGGCGCGTTCCTGTCGGGCGGGGTCGATTCGAGCGCCGTGGTCGCGATGATGGCGCAGGGGAGTACCGAGCCGGTCAACACGTGCTCCATCTCGTTCCGCGATCCGCAGTTCGACGAAGCCAGGTATGCGCAGTTGGTGGCGGATCGCTATCGCACCAACCATCACGTGGAAGTCGTCGAGTCGGACGACTTCGGCCTGATCGATACGCTCGCCAACGTCTACGACGAACCGTTTGCCGACAGTTCTGCGATTCCAACCTACCGGGTCTGCCAGCTCGCGAGACGGCGGGTCACCGTCGCGCTGTCGGGTGATGCAGGCGATGAAACCTTTGCAGGCTATCGGCGCTATCGCTGGCACATGCACGAGGAACGCATCCGCTCCGTGGTGCCTCAGGCCGTGCGTGGACCGTTGTTCGGTGCGCTCGGTGCCATCTACCCCAAAGTGGACTGGGCGCCGAAAATCTTCCGCGCCAAGTCGACGTTGCAGTCGCTCGCGCTCGATTCGATCGGCGCCTACTTCAATACCGTCTCGGTCGTGCCTGACTACCTGCGCAGCCGGCTCCTGAGCCCGGACCTGCGGCGCGAACTGCAAGGCTACACGGCCGTCCAGGTGCTGCGCGGCTTCGCCGACCGTGCACGCGATTTCGATGCGCTCTCGCTGGTGCAGTACGTCGATTTCAAGACTTACCTGTGCGGCGACATCCTGACCAAGGTGGACCGGGCCAGCATGGCGCACAGTCTCGAAGTGCGGGTGCCGATGCTCGATCATCGCTTCCTCGAGTGGGCCGTCACCTTGCCGCCGGGTCTCAAGCTCAACGGCCAGTCCGGCAAGTTCATTCTGAAGAAGGCGCTCGAGCCGCACGTACCGGACGACGTCCTGTACCGGCCCAAGATGGGCTTCGCGGTGCCGCTCGCCAGCTGGTTTCGCGGTCCGCTCCGCAGCCGCGTACGTGAGCTCATCGATGGCGGTGAGCTCGCCGCCACGGGATATTTCGACCCTGCGATGGTGCGACGGCTGGTCGAGGAACATCAGAGCGGGGCGCGCGAGCACAGTGCGGCAATCTGGGCCCTGCTCATGTTCGATGCGTTCCTCCGCAACGTCCTGCGCGCCGACACGCGCGATGTGCCCGCTGCGTACGCTGCCTGACGGACTCGTTCCATGCTCAAGCTCGCTGTCTTCTCCACGCTCTACCCGAACGCGGCAAATCCGGCGCACGGCGTATTCGTGGAAGAGCGGCTGCGCAAGCTCGTGGCGAGCGGACAGGTGCAGGCGCGCGTGGTCGCGCCGGTGCCGTGGTTCCCTTTTCGCAGTCAGCGCTTTGGCGAATACGGCCGCTATGCCCGCGCGCCGCGTTACGAAGAACGGCACGGTCTGCAGGTCGCGCACCCACGCTATTTGCTGCTGCCTCGTGTCGGCATGAACAGTGCGCCACGGTTCCTGGCGCGGGCCGCCGCGCCGGCCTTGCAGCGCATGCGTGCCGAGGGCTTCGATTTCGACGTCATCGACGCACACTACTTCTATCCGGATGGTGTTGCGGCTGCGGCGCTGGCGCGCCAGTTCGATGTGCCGCTGGTGGTGACGGCGCGAGGCAGCGACGTCACGCTACTGCCGCGCTACGAGTTTCCGCGGCGGATGATTCTCTATGCGGCCCAACAAGCGGCCGGTATTGTCACGGTTTGCCGCGCGCTCAAGGACGGTTTGGTCGAGCTGGGCGTGCCGTCGGACAAGATCACGGTCCTGCGCAACGGTGTCGACCTCGAGCGGTTCAAACCGGCGGCGCGCGATGCGGCGCGGCGCGAGCTCGGAGTCACGGGCCGCGTCCTGCTGTCGGTGGGCTGGCTGATTACGCGCAAGCGTCACGATCTGGCGATCAGCGCTTTACCCATGCTTCCCGACTGTCGACTTCTCATCATCGGCACGGGCCCGGAGGAGGGTGCCCTGCGAGCGCTCGCGCGCGAGCTGGCCGTCGAGGACCGCGTGACGTTCGTAGGTCACGTGGCGCAAGCAGATCTCTATCGCTACTACAGCGCTGCGGATGTATTGCTCCTGTGTTCGGAGCGCGAGGGCTGGGCGAACGTGCTGCTCGAAGCGATGGCGTGCGGCACGCCCGTGGCGGCAACCGATGTGGGCGGGACTGCCGAAGTCGTGACGACGCCCGAGGCCGGCGTTCTCATCCATGAGCACTCGCCGAGCGCTGTCGCATCTGCAGTCACCGGACTCCTGGCGCACCATTCGTCGCGGGAAGCGACCCGCCGCTATGCCGAGCAATTCAGCTGGGAAGAGACCACCCGCGGGCAGCTGGCGATGTTCCGCAGGGCGACCACTGCGCAGAGTGCTGCCGCATGAAGATCCTTTACCACCATCGCGTGGGGTCCAAGGACGGACAATACGTACACATTGCGGCACTCATGGGTGCCTTGCGCGAAGCCGGCCACGAGCTGGTTACCGTGGGCCCAACGGACTACGAGAGCCTCCAGTTCGGCGAGCAGCGCGGCCTGGTCGCGCGCCTGCGGGCGCGGTTGCCGAAGTGGCTGTATGAGCTGCTGGAAATCGGTTACTCGGTCCTCGATTTCATGCGGCTGTCACGCGCTATACGACGCCATCGCCCGGTCGCGATTTACGAACGCTACAACCTGCATCTGCTCTCAGGTGCCTGGGCGAAGTCTCTCTTCAGCCTGCCGCTGATCCTCGAAGTGAACGCGCCACTCGCCGAGGAACGCGGTCGTTACGGCGGCCTGGCCCTGCCGCGGCTCGCTCACCGCCTCGAAGGTTACGTATGGCGTGCTGCCGATTACGCGCTGCCCGTAACCCAGGTGCTCGCCGGACATCTCACCGCCGCGGGAGTCAGCGAACAGCGCATCCGTGTCATACCCAACGGGGCCGACCGCGAATTCCTCGAACCGCACGATCGGCAGGCCGCGAAGGCCCGCCTGGGTCTCACCGGGCGCACCGTGCTCGGCTTCACCGGTTTCGTGCGCGAGTGGCACCGGCTCGAGCGTGTGCTCGAGCTCATCGCGCGCCATCGCGATGGCGACTGGCACTTCTCGGTCGTGGGCGATGGGCCGGCACGGGCGGGCCTCGAGAAGCTCGCCGCGGAACTTGGCATCGCCGATCGTGTGGCGTTTACCGGCGTGGTGGAACGCGCCGACGTGCCGGGCCATGTCGCGAGCTTCGACGTGGCGCTGCAGCCCGACGTCGTGCCGTACGCCTCGCCGCTCAAGCTCATCGAATACCTGGCGATGGGACGCGCGATCGTCGCTCCGGCGGCGTCCAACATTCGCGAGGTCCTCGAGCATGAGCGCAACGCGCTGCTCTTCGACCCGGCGGACGACCGGGCTTTTGCGGCGGCGATCGCGCGGTTGTGCGGTGACGCGTCGCTGCGAGAGCGCCTCGGCAGGGAGGCGCGCGCCACGATCGATCGGCGCGGGCTCACGTGGAGTGCCAACGCGACCGCGGTGACGCGACTCATCGAGGGGCTGACGACGGCCAGCACGGCCGCGCAGCCGCGAGGTGCCGAGCGTGCGTGACCTGCTCCTGTTGCTGATCATGGCGGGGTTGCTGCCCTTCATCCTCGCGCGTCCCACCACGGGCGTGCTGGTGTGGTCGTGGCTCGGCTACATGAACCCACATCGGCTCACCTGGGGCTTCGCCTACGA
>DATIEU010000635.1:0-3396 GCA_035455565.1 Steroidobacteraceae bacterium
GGCATCGGTTTGCGTAAGAAGATTGCCCGCGGCGTCGTAGGTGTTGACCGTCGTACCGGTGTCGGGCGAGACCTGCTGATTGAGGTTACTCAACCCGTCGTAGCTGTAGCTCGTCACGAGCGAGCGCGGGTCCGAGACCGAGGTCAGCTGATCGAGCGGGTTATAGCCATAGTTGACCTGCCCCGAGTTGGGGTCGGTCACCCGCGTCAGGCGGTTAAGCGCATCGTAGGTGTTTGCCGTGACATCCACCGTTCCGGTAAGCGGGCCGTCGATCGAGGTGAGATTGCCCTGGTTGTCGTAGCCGAATGCCGTCGTCTGACTGGCAGCGCCGATCTCCTGGGTCAGCCGATTCAGACTGCTGTAGACACGGCTTCGCGTCTGAGCGAGGGCGTTCACTGGATCGCGCACCTCTTCCAGCGTGCGGTTACCCATCGCATCGAGCGTGTAGCTGATGCGATTGCCGAGGTTGTCCGCGATCTGGGTCAGCCGATGCGCGGCATCGTAGGTGTAGGAGAGGAAACTTCCGTCGGGGAGCGTCACCTTCGTGAGCTGTCCCACCCCGTCATACTCGTAGCTCGTGGATTCGCCCCCGACGTTGCGGGAGGTGAGCCGCTGGCGCGCGTCGTATGCGAGTGTCGTCGTGAGTCCGTTGGGGTCCACGATCGTGAGCGGCTGGCCGTGGGCGTTGTAGGTCGTGATGCTCGTGACGTGACCCAAAGCATTGGTGATGGTCTCGACCTGGCCGCGGCAGCCCAGCGTAGCCGCTCCCGGACAAGTCGCATTGTTGGCGTAATAGGTGTACGTCGTTACGTCTGACACGTCCGTCCTCGGCCCGTTTATCGTCAGCACCGAGCCGTTCGCGTTGTAGGTGTACGTCCACGTGCGCGAACTCGCTCCCGCAGTGAGGGTGCGTGTGAGCATGTTCCCGGTCGCGTCGTAGCTCATGCCGGTCGTGCGCAACGTCGCACCCGCCGCATCCTTCTCGGTCACGAGGGTCGGCAGCCTGAATGTGGTGTGCCACTGCGTCTCGATCGTGCGCGTGTCGGAGGTGGTCGAGCCGGCGGAGGTCAGGCCCTCTGTACGGGAGGTTTCGAGATTGCGCGTGAGGTCGTAGCTGTAGTTCGTGCGATTGCCGTTCCAGTCGATGCTGGACGACACGTTGCCGTTTGCATCGAAGGTCTGGGAAGCCGGGCCGCACTCCGGACAGACCGCCCCCGAAATGCCGGTGTTCTTGAAGACTCCCAGGGTCGTCTGGAAGTTGTAGGTGCGGACGGCGCCCAACGGACTCGTAACGGTCGATGAGCCTGCGCCATACGAGATCGTGTAACGCTGCGCGCCTCCGGCATGTTCGTTGGTTACGTTGCGTTGCTCGGAGTCATACTGGTACGTCGCGAAACGGGAGTTGTTCTCGTCGACAATCCCGGTCAGTGCGCCCGGTAGATTGGCCCCCCCGGTGTGAGCCTGCTCGTTATACACATACGAGCGCACCTTGCTGTCGGGAAAAGTGATCGAGGCGAGATTCGCCGCCGCATCGAAAGCGAACCGATAAACGCTGCCTGCCGGATCGGTCAGCTTGGTTACGCGCAATGGCGAGTTATAGCCAAAGGATAGGTTCCGTCCGAAGTGATCGCTGACGCGAATCAACAACCCGGCGGGTAGAGTCTGGGTTGTAGCGTTACCGTTCGCGTCGAGTACAAAGCCACCGTTCGGGCCTGTCGTGCCGTCGCTGTAAGTAAGCGTCTGCACGAGGCCGCTCCTGGATTGAATCGTCAGGAGCTTTCCGTTCACGTCATAAGTTTCAAGTTCGTCTCCATCCGCCACGAAGAACTGCCATCCCGTCCTCGTCCCGGGCGGATTCTGAAGCTCGACCAGACGGTCGGGCGTGTCGGCGTCGGTTATCCAGAGGCCGCCGCTCGGGGCATACCGAAACGTCTTTCCGTCTGCGCGGTAGACGGTGATGTTGGCGCCGTCGACCAACACGCGACGATCGAAGGAATCGCGCCAGCGTCGGCCGAAGCGATAACCGGAGTAATGAAAGCTATTGAAAGTAAGTTCGAGCACAAGGCCGTGCAGGCCGCGATAAACGGGTTGGCGCTCGACCTTGTTTCCGTTTGCCGCGTTGCAGGGGTTTGCCACCAGCAGGGGGTTTGGTTTCCCGGCCGGGGTGCAAACGCTATTATTATTCTTGCCGCCACCGCACGTGCTATTGGCTTCGGTAAAGGTGTCCTTGCAAGCGCAATTCGACCCTGATTGATCACTATTTGCGGGACAAGTGCCTGTTTGCTGATCCCAACCCCAGTTATTGATTATTTCATGAGTGGTCGCGTTGCGTTGCCTGCAAAGTTCATTGAAGGGGTAGCCAGGCGCTGATTCGATCTGAGTGTAGCGAATCCCATTCTGGGAGAAATCGTTGTTGCACATCCAATTGCTGCAATACCGGTAATCTTCCCAAAAGGTGAGGCAGACGTTGCTTGGTACTCCCAATCGATACTTTGGGGGTATCGGAAACGTCGCGCTGGCATTGCTTGCGAGCGCTGCGAACAATAGGGTCAAAAGCACTTGTGAAGCATGCTTGCCACATTCACGCATTGGAGCCGTCCTCGACGTCAACCGCTTCACAGATTCGGCGCAACCGCCGTTCCGATAGGTTTGTGCGCCGAAACCCCACGCGCAGTACTCAACACTGCGCGCACCAACAGTCCGCAGAGAGAACGATCCACGGGCTGGCGCCAGCAGAATTAGTCCACTCGCGATCTTTGGTCGAAAGATAGAACACCAATGTGGAACACGCTGTAAGGAAATCCCGACAGTTCATGTCAGGAATTTCCGACGGGGCACAGCTCAATTCTGAGCGGACCGAATGCGACTCAAGTCTTTCCAGCAGGTTAGAAGCGAAAGCTAAAGTCGAGCGTCAGAGTCGCACCCGCTGACAAGCGAATTGCCGCGCGTTTTGTCGGCCTTCTACAATCGGAATCGTGATTGCAAGCCTCATCACCGATCGCGATCTCATGATGCGTGCGCGAGTTTTCGGATTCACGCTGCTCGAGCTGCTGGTCGTGCTCGTGATCATCGGGCTGCTGGCGGGCTACGTCGCGCCGCGCTACTTCTCGCAGGTCGGCAAGTCCGAGGCGAAGGTCGCGAAGGCGCAGATCGTCGCGTTCGAGCAGGCGCTGCATCAATATCGCCTGGACATGGGGCGCTATCCCACGACCGAGCAGGGGCTGGACGTATTGCTGAAGAAGCCCGCAAACGAATCGAAGTGGAGCGGCCCTTACCTGACGAAGGCCGTGCCGATGGATCCCTGGGGACGGCCTTACGCCTATCGCAGTCCGGGCGAACGGGGCGATTTCGATCTGTATTCTTACGGCCGCGACGGTCGACCCGGCGGCAACGGGG
>DATIEU010000636.1:0-20585 GCA_035455565.1 Steroidobacteraceae bacterium
CCGCGAACGTCGAGGCTCATGCTCCGTCGGAACGGTATGACAGATGAGTTTTGGTGCGTCAGAGAAGTTCCCTGAAAAACTAAGTACAGCGTTGGATCCTCTGCTCTTCCGCGCAGCATCACGAGTCACGCACCCGTGAACGCCGCACACAAGCCTTTGAAAACGTCCCAGGAAGAAAGAGAATCTGGAATCGCAGCAACGCGCGGACTCCGATGGAGCGACAGTTTGGCTGAGCATGGACACAGGCTTGAAATGAGGCCTCGAGCGCTCGCGGCCTTTCTGATCGCGCTGATCCAGGCGTTGCCGGTTATCGCACTGCCGGCGGACCTGGCGGCAGATGAATCCAGCAGCGAGCCTGCGCGACTCATAGATCTTGTGCTGCGCACGCGCGAAGCGCGGCTCGCGGGTGACAACGCTCGCTGGCTGGAATACGGGCAACAGACCTTGGCGCTCGCACCGGATCATCCCGACCTGCTGATCAGCGTGGCGCGTGCGTTGGCCGCAAACGGCCGCGTACCTGAGGCACTCCAGCATCTAGACGATGCCACCACGCGCGGCGCGGGACTCGATCCGGCGTCCTTTCCCGAATTCAAGGACGCAACGGGTGACGGCCGATTCGCGGCATTGCGCGAGCGTGCGTTGAAGAACCAGGCACCGGTCGCTCCTCCCGCAACATTCATCACGTTAGGCAAGCCGCCGCTGCAGCCCGAAGGCATCACTTATGACCCGACGAGCGAGCACCTCTTCATCGGGAGTCTCACGGGCGAAGTGTGGAAAATCGACTTGCGAGGCAAGCTCACAGCTTTCGCAGGCGCCAATGCGGGATTGCGCGAAGTGCTCGGACTCAAGGTGGACGTGAAGCGGCGCCTTCTATGGTTCGTGGACGGCGTCTTTCCGGACCTTTTCCCCGGCGGCGAGCCGAAGAAGGATGTCGGTATGACCGCCGTGCACGCCTTTCACATCGGTACTCGCACCCGGGTGAAACACTGCGCGGTCGACGATCGGCCGACGTTGCACGGATTCAATGATCTCGCGCTCGCGAAGAACGGTGACGTGTATGTGACCGATAGCACGACGAGCACGATCTACCGGCTCCCGGGCGGCGAGTGCCGACTCGAACTGGTCGTGCACGATGAAGCTATGTCCTTCCCCAACGGCATCGTGCTCACGTCAGATGACTCGCGGCTCTACGTGGCTCACATCGAGGGAATCAGCGCCGTCGACATTCGCTCCGGCAAGCGCACACAACTATCCGTGCCGCCTGACGCGGCGGTGAACAGCATTGACGGGCTCGCTTGGGACGGCCCCGATCTGCTTGGCATCCAGGGCTCGCCGTATCTCGCACGCACGGCCCGCATCCGCTTGAGCGACGATGGGCTCGCGATACGCGGGGTGATCACGATGAGTTCACGCCCGCCGGCAGGCTTGAACCAGACCACGGGCGTCGTGGTCGGCAAAGAGTTCTACACCGTAGCGGGATTCCCGGATGCGGCGCAGTCGCCCTCGGGCGAGCCGTCCGTGTCGCAGATCTTGCGAGTGGACTTGCGCTAGCGGATTCGTCCCTATGCGGCCCGCACTTGCGCATGATGATTCATCGCCCGCGAATGCAGCAGGCGATGGAATATAGCCATGTGCGACAGAAAGTAGAGCGGCACCAGGAATACCGGCACCAGCAGCATCGGCAGGCCGCTCATGACCGCGGTCCCAGGAGCCTGCGTAAAGACCTGAAGCGGCGAATCCGGCGCGGACGTCACGCCGAGCCCAACGGCGACCACCAGATCGATCATCCCGAGCGTGTTCCAGGCGAGTGCGAGATTGCGGCTCGCAACACCGGGTCGTGAAGCGAGCAGCAGCGCGACCGGAACAGCCGTCAAGGCGATGAAGATGTCGCCCCACCCCGCGACAGGTGCGAACGGAGCCGCAAGCCGGCCTTGTGCGTGGAGCACGAGAAAGCCAATGCCAAGGATGCGACCGACGTGAACGAGCACAAAGATCGGCACGGGCGTCTGTAGCAGCACCTGCCGCAGCAACGGCACGCGGCCAGCCAGGTAGGCGAGGATCACGATGGGTGCGAGCACGAGAGCGCCAATCCCGACGATGCCGAGAGGGTTAGCCGCGAGTACGCCAGTCTCGCCCAACAAGACCACCGCGCCAAACCATACGAGCGCCGCGAGCGCGAGCGACGTCCGCGCTCGTGTGGACCCGCGCCAACTGCCGATGAACAGGGCCACCAGCAGCGCTGCGCTCACCGTGAAACCGATTGCCAGGAGAATATCCGTCATGTTCGCTACTCCTCTTAAGGCGAGCGACGAATCAGCGCCCTCGCCTCTGCAGGTGTGTCGCCAAACCTGCGACGAAACGCGGTCGTGAAATGGCTATGGCTGGAAAAGCCGAGATCGAGCGCGAGCCGCGCAAGGTCGTCCTGCGTGCCCAGCAACTCGCGAGCACGCATCAAGCGCAGGTCGAGCTGATATCGATGGAGTGGAATGCCTACGATCTCGCGAAACACTTCTGCGAGATATGAAGGTGAGGTGCCTAGCGCACGACCGAGCTCCGGCATCCGGATGCGTTCACCGAGATGGCGCCGCAGATGGCGCTGTACGCGTTCGATGAGCACGCGCTTCGAGATCGTGGTTCGAATTCGAAACGCCGGGCCCGCAAGCGGCAGCGCGACATCATCCAGCGAACGCAACAGGCCACAGCGCACGGCCATTCACCTCGGCTGCCCTACACGAGCCTCGTCGAAAGGCGCTGAGCAACCGTCTTGAGCCGCGCCGCCTGGTCCTTGCCCAGCAGCTTCTCGACCTTCCTCTGCACGGCCTTCCACCGGGGCAGGACACTGCGCAGTCGGCGACGCCCCATGGCCGTCAGCCGCCAGCGGGTCTCGCGCAGGTCTTCGCTCTCGGCCGGCGTTATCAGGCCGCCGCGTTCCATCAGCGCGAGCGTGCGGGACACGCTGGTTTGGTCCATCGCGAGTGCCGCCGCTATGTCGTTGACGCGCGCCACCTTGACCTTGTCGAGCAGGCCCAGGAGCGTGAACTGCGTAATGGTGACATCCGTGTCCTTGAGGGCCGACTCGTAGTACTGCGAGATCACCCGGGCCGCCTGGCGGAGGGACGCGCAATAGCAGGGTAGCTCGATTGTCATGGGTGTTAGTTTATATGCATATACATATAATGCAAGAGCCATGTTGCCAGTGATTCCTTGAATTTCGAAAGCGCCTCGCGTGGCGGGCCACTACAGTCTGCGCAACCCGATGGTCGGGCTCAGGCAATCAATCAAGGAGTCATCATGAAAGCGGCGAATGTTGTGCGTTCCATAATGGTCCCGGCACTGCTGGTTGCGGTGTCGGCATGGGCCGATCCCTCCTCCGTATCCGCGTCCGTCGACGCGCATGCCAGGGCGGCGGCTCTGCTGAGCGGTGCAGCGACGAGCGATGTAGTCGTGAGGAACGTCCCGGTACGATCACAGCCCCGGGCTTCTGAGGACGGGCAGGCGCAAGCGGCCGCCCTGCTCAGGCGTCCAAATACGGCAGCGGACGAGGTTGTCAGCCAGGCGAGCGATTCGTCAGCGCGTGCCCTGGCCGATGCACATACGCAGGCGGCGGCATTGCTCAGTCGTCCGCGGACGATCTAGCCGGCGGGTTGCGACCATTCGATGCGATCTCATCGACGAGGGCGGAGGTGGATAGCGGCCGGCCCAGGAACTGCTCCAGGAGCTGAGCCGTGTCCATCTCCGCGCCGTACTTGAGCAGCTGATCCGAGATCCACGGGTACCATTTGGGATTACCAGCGTCGAAGTCACCGATCGACGCGCGTGTGCGGTTGCGTATTTCCGCAGTAATCATCGCGCCCACGGCGTAATTGACCATGTAGCCGGGGTTCGAACCGAGCTGCGCGCGCACTGCCCACCACGAAAAGTCTGTATGGGGCTCGATGCCGAGGTAACGAGTGGTTATCAATGTCCAGAGCAAATTGGGGTCCGCAGCCGGCGCACGCAACATGCGCAGCTCGAAGAGACCCCAGGCCACATCGAGCATGACCAGCGAGTACAGCTCGCGCAGGCTGTCGGCGCGGGGCACCGAGCGCCCGAGGTACTTCTGTTGCCACGCGGGCTCGAACACGGACCAGGACGGAACGTCGCCGAATGCCTCGATGAAGAGCGTGTCGGCCCAGAAATAGGCGGGACGTGCCCGCACCGCCATGTAATGCACGGCATGTCCCGTTTCGTGCGTGAGCTCATTCAGCGTATAGAGCCCGCCGTGATCGTAGCTCCCCGATATTCGCGAGATCGCCGGCCGCCATTTGCCGTCGAGCGTGCGACCGATGCGCACAGTGTCGGCATATGAGATCGGTGCCTTGCCCGGCCGCGGAGCGATGTCGAAGATCACGCCCAGCGATTCAGGGTTTGCTCCGAGGTCGGCGAAGAACCGCTGATTGAGCGGAGCCAACGCGTCGCGCGGAATCGCGGCATTGAGCGCGCGGCTCGCGCGAGCGTGCACGTAGCGGTAATCCCAGGGTTCCACGAATGCGACCCCCTGATTGGCGACCCGCCAGGCATTCAGCAATTCGACCAGCCAGTCTTCGAGCTGTCGCGCATCGACGTTGAGGGCCTGCGACGCCTCCGCGATCGGCGATCGTTTACTCCTGAAGGCAGTGGCGGCCAGGTCGATCATCCGCCGATAGGGACTATCCGCCTCGTTCTTCCCGTTGACCGCTTCCCAGAGCGGTGCCATCGCCATGAACAGCGCTTTGCGCCGGGCGGGCTCCTCGATCGCCTGAAGCTGCTGCAAGGCGCCGCCACGCGTGATCGGCTTGCCCTCGAAGACCAGCTGATTGCCGATTTCGTCGAAGCACGCGTAGAGCGCTGTCTGCAAAGCATCGACGTCGCGGTCTGGTCGCTTGGCATCCTGGCACTTCTGATCCGGCGCCATCGAAGCACCGGGATCGTTGAGCTCATTGAACGTGCCGCGCATCCTGCTCACGACGCGTGCTTCCGGCGCCGGAAGTTTTTCGCCCTCGAGCTTCTTCAATCGAACATCGAGCTCCGCGCGCGCCTGATCGCGTCTGCGCTGCCAGGCGGCGCGATCCTCCCCCTCGATCCTGGCGACCCAGCCAGAGTCGATCGTCTCGACGGCACCATGCGCATCGAGAAAGTCCGCAAAGATCTGTTCGATCTCGAGAACCGCAGGGACGTCTGCGCTGGCCGTGAGCGCCACCAGAGACAGGACCGTTGTGATCGCAAGTGTCCGCACGCGCCGCCCTCCCCTTCATCTACAGCGGATGATGGCAGGCTCGACGCGGAGGTGGAACTACTCCCCGGCGCGAGGTTCCGGTGCAGCGGGTGGGGTGGCGCCCCCCATCCGCTCGATGATGCGGGTCCAGTACTGCGGTGAGCGCGTGTTGCGGGCGACCACTGTGTAAACGGCCGGTACGACGACCAGGGTCAGTACCATCGAGAGCAGCACGCCGCACATCACGACCACGCCGATCACGCGCCGGCTTTCCGCGCCGGCGCCGGTCGCGAGCAACAGCGGCAGCGATCCGAACGCGCTGCAGAGACTGGTCATGAGCACAGGACGCAGGCGCGTGACCGCAGCCTGCTGGATCGCTTCGACGAATTCCACGCCGCGATCGCGTAATTGATTGGCGAACTCGACAATCAGCACGCCGTTCTTGGCGGCGAGACCCACCAGCATTACGATGGCGATCTGGCTGAAGATGTTGATCGACATGCCAAAGACCCACAGGCCCGCGATCGCGCCGACCATCGCGAGCGGCACGGTGGTCATGATGATGAAGGGCAGCGTGAAGCTCTCGAATTGCGCGGCGAGCACCAGGAACACCACGAGCAACGCTCCCAGGAAGGTCCAGTAGAGTGCCTGGCTCGATTGCAGGTACTCGCGCGATTCGCCGTCGAAGTCGAGCTTGGCGCTCGGCGGGAGCTCCTCGCTCACGACGTCGCGGAAGAAAGCGATCGCCTCCCCCATCGAATAACCCGGCGCGAGGTTGGCCTTGACAGTGATGGCGCGCAACCGGTCGAAACGGTTGAGCTGCGCAGCTACCGCCGATTCCTCGAGCTTCACGACCGCGCTCAGCGGGATGAGCTCGTTGGTCCGCTCGGAGCGCACGTACAGGTTGTCGAGATCGCTCGGTGAGGCGCGGTCCTGGCTGCGACCCTGCAGGATCACGTAGTACTCGCGCCCCTCCTTGACGAAGGTGGTCACGATGCGCGACGCCAGCATGGTTTCGAGCGTCCGGCCGATGGTGTCGAGGGACACACCGAGATCGGCGGCCCGGTTGCGATTCACCGACACCTTCATCTGGGGCTTGCGCTCCTTGTAGTCCGTATCGACGTTGATCAGGCCCGGATTCTGCTCGGCCCTCGCCATGACGACGTCGGACCAGTCACGCAGCTGCGAATATTCCGGACCCTGCAACACGGCCTGGACCGGCTCCGATGCACCCCAGTTGAACGGAGTCGGCACGAAGACGCCCGCGCGCACGCCCGGCATCTGCGCGACCTTCTGCTGGATCGAGTCGGCGATTTCCTGCGAAGTGCGTTTGCGTTCGCCCCATTCCTTCAACACGATGAAGCCCACCGCGCGGTTCACTTCGCCCGCCCCGGCAAAGCCGCCCGGCGCGATGCGCGTGTTGTAGCGGACGATGTCGCCCCTGGCGGCTTCGGCCGCCAGGATGTCCTCGAGCTGGCGCGCATAGCGCTCCATGTAGTCCATGGTGGCGCCCTCCGGACCGGTGAGCATGATGCGCACGATGCCGCGATCCTCCTGTGGCGTGCTCTCCTGCGGCAGGCTGGTGAAAAGAGCCACGGCCACGGCGAAGATCGCGATGGCGCCGATGATGATGGGCGCGGGTCGTGCGACAACACGGCGGAGCACCGACTGATACGAGCGCGACAGTCGCGAAAACAGCTCGTCCACGAAGTGGCTGGTGCGACTGCGGCTCGCGCCGCGGGAGAAGAGCTGCGAGGTCATGGTCGGCGTCAGCGTGAGCGCCACGAGACACGAGAACAGAATGGACGCCGCGAGCGTGAAGCCGAACTCACTGAAGAGCCGGCCGATGCGCCCGGTCTGGAACGAGATCGGGACGAACACTGCTGAAAGCACCAACGTAGTGGCAATCACGGCGAATCCGATTTCGTGGCTGCCCGTGATCGCGGCGAGCAGGCTCTGCTCGCCCCGCTCGATGCGCCGGTAGATGTTTTCGAGCACCACGATCGCATCGTCGACCACGAGGCCGATGGCGAGCACCATGCCGAGGAGCGTCAGCACGTTGATCGTAAAGCCCATGGCATACATGGCGGCGCACGCCGCCACGATCGAGATCGGGATGGTCACCGCCGGGATGACGGTGGCCCGCCAGTTGCCCAGGAAGGCGTAGATGACGAGGAGCACCATCACCAGCGACATGCCGAGCGCGAGCACCACTTCGCGCATCGATGCCTCGATGAACACCGCGCGGTCGACGTTCACACCGAGCTGCGTGCCCTCCGGCAGATCGCGGTTGAGCACTGTGACCTCATTACGCACCGCACGCGCGACCTCGAGCGTATTGGCCTTCGATTGCGCCTCCAGACCGATGCTGATGCCGGGAATGCCATTGGTGCGCGCTGCGCTCCTCTCGTTCTCGGCCGCCAGCTCGACGCCGGCGACCTCGCCCAGGCGTACCAGGTATCCATCCGTGCCGCGCCCGATGACCAGGTTGCGGAAGTCCTCTTGTGTGTCGAGACCCGTAGCGGTCGTGAGCGTGAACTCGCGCTCGTTGGATTCGAGCCGTCCAGCAGGTGCCTGCACGTTCTCGCTGCGCAGCGCGTTCTCGATATCGGCTACGGTCAGGCCGCGCGCGGCGAGCGCCTGGCGTTCGATCCAGATGCGCATGGCATAACGTCTCGAACCCGCGAGGTTCACACGGGCGACGCCCGGCAGCGCCGAGAAGCGATCGACGATGTTGCGCTCGGCGTAATCGGTCAGCTCGAGCACGTTCATGCTGTCGCTCGCGAGCGCGAGATAGATGATGGGATCGGCGCTCGAGTCGGCCTTGGCGATCTCCGGAGCCTCGGCTTCGACCGGCAGGTCATCGATGACCCGACCGACGCGATCGCGGATATCGTTGGCCGCTTCGTCAACGTTGCGGTCCAGGTCGAACTCGACCGTGATGCGCGAGCGCTCGTCCGCGCTCGAGGACCGGAGCTTGTCGATCATCTCGACGCCTGCGATGCGGTCCTCGATCGGCTGGGTGATCTTGGTTTCGACGATGTCGGCCGCGGCGCCGCGGTAGCGCGTGTCGATCGAGACGATCGGCGGGTTGATGTCGGGGAATTCCCGTACCGTCTGCCAGAGGCGCCCGAGCGCCACCAACCCGACCACCAAGAGCATCAGGCTGATGACGATGGCGAATACGGGTCGACGGACCGAAAACTCCGAAATCTTCATGAAATCCTCACCCCGGCCGAGGGGAAACATAGAGTCCAGCAGTGACGGCCTGGTTGCAAGAATTTGGCCCTTTTCACGGGGCACTCCTACAATACGGACCGTTCCGCACAAGTTCTCCCTTTGAACGGCGTCCGAGCCGGCGGATCACACACCAAACACAAGGAGCCCCTATGCGATGGCTCGACTTCTCCACGGCCGCGCTGCGTTGTGCGCTGGCCGGCCTGCTGGTCCTGGGTGCCGCGTGCCAGAAAAAGACCGAGGCCCCTGCGCCAGCCGAAACTGCCAAGAAGGAACTGGGCGCCCCTGAAGGCCAGCTCGATATCGTCGCGTGGCCCGGCTACATCGAACGCGGCGAGACCGACAAGGGCTACGACTGGGTGACGCAGTTCGAGAAGGACACGGGCTGCAAGGTCAACGTCAAGACGGCGGGCACGTCCGACGAGATGGTCTCGCTCATGACCCAGGGCGGCTATGACCTGGTGACGGCCTCGGGCGATGCGTCCTTGCGGCTGATCCGCGGCAACACCGTGCAGCCGGTCGACGTGAGCCTGATCCCGAGTTACAGCACGGTCGACCCGCGCTTGCAGGAGGCGCCGTGGCACTTCGTGGACGGCAAGCATTACGGGACGCCCTACCAGTGGGGCCCGAATGTGCTGATGTACAACACCACGGTCTTCAAGGAGGCGCCAACCTCCTGGGACGTGGTGCTCGAGCCCGGGAAACTGCCGGATGGCAAGGCCAACAAGGGGCGCATCCAGGCCTACGACGGCCCGATCTACATCGCGGATGCCGCGCTCTATCTCATGGCGAAGAAGCCCGACCTCGGCATCAAGAATCCGTACGAGCTGAACGAGCAGCAGTACGCCGCGGCGCTCGAGGTGCTGCGCGCCCAGCATCCGCTGGTGCACCGCTACTGGCATGACGCCAACGTGCAGGTGCAGGACTTCACCAACGAGGGTGTGGTCGCTTCGAGCTCCTGGCCGTTCCAGGTGAACACGCTGGTCGCGAACAAGCAGCCGATCGCGAGCGTCGTGCCCAATGAAGGGGCCACGGGCTGGGCGGATACGACCATGCTGCATGCGCAGGCCGCGCATCCGAACTGCGCCTACAAGTGGATGGAATGGTCGCTCAACCCGAAGGTGCAGGGTGACCTCGCCGCCTGGTTTGGCTCGGTGCCCGCGGTGCCCACCGCGTGCCAGAACAACGAGCTGCTCGGGCCCGAGGGCTGCAAGACCAACGGGTTCGATAACTTCGACAAGATCTGGTTCTGGCGCACGCCCGAAGCGAACTGCTCGCAGGGCAACTGCGTGCCGTACAGCCGCTGGTCCACGGATTACGTGGCGATGATGGGCGGCCGATAACCGGTTGCCGGGAGAGGGTGCACAGACCTAACGGCCCTCTCCCGGCATGTCCGCCGCGATCGAGTTCCGGAATGTCGCGCGCCAGTTCGGCGCGGTGCGTGCCGTCGACAATGTCAGCCTGTCGATCGCGCCGGGTGAATTCTTCGCACTCCTCGGACCGTCGGGCTCCGGCAAGACCACCTGCCTGCGATTGATCGCCGGATTCGAGCAGCCGACGTCCGGCCAGGTATTGCTCGACGGTGCGGACGTGACCCATGTCCCGCCGTACGAACGCAACGTCAACACCGTTTTCCAGGACTACGCGCTCTTTCCGCACATGAGCGTCGCGGAGAACGTGGCGTACGGCTTGCGCGTGCGGCGCGTTGCGCCCGAAGAGCGTCGTAAGCGCGCCAAGGAGATGCTGGCGCTGGTGCAGCTCGAAGGGCTGGGTGAACGCTCGCCGGCACAACTCTCGGGCGGGCAAAAGCAGCGTGTCGCCCTCGCCCGCGCGCTCATCAATCATCCCGCGGTGCTGCTGCTCGATGAGCCCCTCGGCGCCCTCGACCTCAAGTTGCGAGAGGCGATGCAGATCGAGCTCAAGAACCTGCAGCGCAAGCTCCAGATCACGTTCGTGTACGTGACGCACGACCAGGGTGAGGCGCTCAGCATGGCGGACCGGGTCGCGGTGTTCGATCGCGGGCGCATCGAGCAACTCGACACGCCGCGTGGACTGTACACGCGACCGCACACCAGTTTCGTGGCTCGCTTCGTAGGCGGTGCCAACGTCATTGAAGGCGAGCTCGCGCGCACACTGAGCGGCAATGCACGAGCGTTCGCGATTCGCCCCGAAATGATGTCGCTCGATGGTGCCGCAGCAGGCAACGGGCGCGTGAGCTGCGAAGCCACCGTCATCGACATCCAGTATCACGGCTCGAGCAGCCGTTGGCAGTTGCGCGCCCCGGACGGAACCGTGCTCGCGGTGATGCGACCGGAAACCGGTGCAGCGAGCGACGGGCATCCGGTGGGAAGCCGCGTGCGCGTGAGTTGGTCGCCAGAGCACATGGTCCCGCTCGCCGAGACGGGCTGAGCATGGCCAACGCCGTCGCGATCGCCGAGCCGGGCCCGCGTACGTGGGGACGCGGCCTGTCGACGTTCCTGTACCGCCGCTCCACTCTTTATCTCTTTCTCCTGCTCCTGCCCCCGTTGCTGTGGCTCGGCACCGTCTATCTCGGCTCGCTCTTTGCGCTGCTCATGCAGAGCTTCTACGCGATCGACGAATTCACCGCACGCGTGGTGCCCAAGGTCACGCTGGCCACTTACAAGCAGCTCATATCGCACCCCGCGAACATCGACATCATCCTGCGCACGCTCTCGATGGCGGTGGCGGTCACCATCGCGAGCGCGATTGTCGCTTTCCCGATCGCCAATTACATGGGGCGCTACGCGAGCCCGCGCATGAAGGCCTTCTTCTACGTGGGCGTGATGCTGCCCATGTGGACGAGTTATCTCGTCAAGGTGTACGCGTGGCGACTCATCCTCGCCAAGCAGGGCATCCTCAATTGGGCACTCAGTGCGGTCGGGCTGGACGGCGTGCTCGCGACCGTGCTGCAGACACCGGTGGTCGGGGGTCCGTCGCTCGCGTCTTCTTATTTCGGCATGTTCATCGTGTTCGTCTACATGTGGCTGCCGTTCATGATCCTGCCGCTGGCTGCGGCCCTCGAGCGCGTGCCGCAGTCCCTGATCCAGGCCTCGGCCGATCTCGGTGCACACCCACGACAAACGTTCTGGGGCGTGGTAGTGCCGCTGGCACTCCCGGGTCTCGCGGCGGGATCGGTATTCACCTTCTCGCTCACGCTCGGTGATTACATCATTCCGAGCGTCGTCGGCGCGCCGGGCTACTTCATCGGCATGATGGTCTATCAGCAGCAGGGCACTGCGGGGAACATTCCACTGGCTGCGGCTTTTTCGGTGGTGCCGATCGTGTTGATCGCGATCTATCTCGCGCTCGCGCGACGCGCGGGAGCCCTCGATGCGCTCTAGAGACTGGAACGCCGCCTCGCTGGGTCAGAAGCTCGCGGCCTTCGCCGGGCTCGCGTTCATGCACTTCCCGGTGCTGATCATCATCCTGTACGCGTTCACCACCGAGGACCGTACCTACCAGTTCCCGCCGCCCGGCCTGACGTTGCATTGGTTCGAGGTGGCCTTTGCGCGCCAGGACATCTGGGCGGCGTTGCGTCTCTCACTCACCGTGGCGAGCGCGGCGACACTGCTCGCGCTCTTGCTCGGCTCGCTTGCTGCGTTCGCGCTGGTGCGCTGGCGCTTCAGGGGCAAGGAAGCGTTGACGTTGCTCTTCGTGCTGCCGATTGCGCTTCCCGGCATCATCACGGGCATCGCGCTCCTCGCCGCAATCAAGCTCGCCAATCTCAACGCGGGCTTCTGGACCATCGTCGCGGGTCACGCCACCTTCTGCATCGTGATCGTCTACAACAACGTCATTGCGCGCCTGCGCCGCTTGCCGGCCAACTGGATCGAAGCATCGATGGACCTGGGCGCGGATGGCTTCCAGACCTTCCGCTACGTGATGCTGCCGCAGATTGCGACCGCCCTCCTCGCGGGCGGGATGCTCGCGTTTGCACTCTCGTTCGACGAGATCATCGTTACGCTGTTCACTGCGGGTCACGAGAAGACGCTGCCGATCTGGTTCTTCAACGAGCTGTTCCGCCCGCGCGAACGGCCCATCACCAACGTGGTCGCGGTCATCGTCATCGCCGTGACGCTCGTGCCGATCCTGTTGGCGTACTATCTGACCCGACCCCGGGACTTCGAATCCAAGTAGATTTTCGAGGCAATCATGCAAACCAAGCTGCTGATCAAGGGCAAGTTCGTGGCCGGCAAAGGCGAGAAGGAAGAGGTTCTCGACCCCGCGACCGGCAAGGCGATCGTGGAAGTGGCGGAAGCCTCCGAGGAACAGGTCGACGCCGCCGTGCAGGCCGCGGCCGACGCATTTCTGGGTTGGGCCGCGACGCCGCCCAAGGATCGCGCCGCCTTGCTCCTCAAGCTCGCGGACCGCATCGAGGCCGATGCAGACGGGTTTGCCGACCTCGAATCGCGCAACTGCGGCAAGCCGCTCGCGGCGGTCAAGGGCGACGAGATTCCGGCAATCGCGGACGTGTTCCGTTTCTTTGCGGGCGCGGCGCGGTCGTTGACGGGTGCGCTCGCCGGCGAATATATCGCGGGCTTCACCAGCATGATCCGCCGCGATCCCGTCGGCGTCGTCGGCTCGATCGCGCCGTGGAACTACCCGTTGATGATGGCGGCGTGGAAGCTCGCGCCTGCGGTGGCCGCGGGCAACACCATCGTCCTCAAGCCCTCCGAGCAGACACCGCTCACGACGCTGCAGCTCGCGACTGCCATCGCCGAGCTCTTTCCGCCGGGCGTGATCAATATCGTCTCCGGTCGCGGCAAGACCGTCGGCATGCCCCTGATCTCGCACCCGGGCGTGCGCATGCTGTCGCTCACCGGCAGCATGGCGACCGGCGAGAAGGTCCTGCAGGCGGCTTCCAAAGGCATCAAGCGCACGCATCTCGAGCTGGGCGGCAAGGCACCGGTCATCGTCTTCGACGATGCGGACATCAAGTCCGTGGTCGCTGGCGTGCGTACTTTCGGGTTCTACAACGCCGGCCAGGATTGCACGGCCGCGTGCCGGTTGTACGCCGGCGCCAAGGTCTACGACCGGCTGGTCGCGGATCTCACGAGCGCAGCCGAGTCGATCAAGGTCGGCACGCAGCAGGAGGAAGGCGTCGAGATGGGCCCGCTGATCAGCAAGAGCCAGCGCGCGCGTGTGGCTGGATTCGTCGAACGCGCGGCGGATCTGCGGCACGTCGACGTCACGACCGGCGGCAAGGCGCGCAGCGGCGGTGGATTCTTCTATGAACCCACGGTCGTCGCCGGTGCCAGGCAAAGCGATGAGATCGTGCAGCGCGAAGTGTTCGGCCCGGTTGTGTCGGTCACGCGCTTCAAGGACGCGGAGCAGGCGATCGAGTGGGCGAACGATTCCGAGTACGGCCTCGCTTCCTCGGTCTGGACCAAGGATGTCGGCAAAGCCATGCAGGTCGCCGCACGCCTGCAATACGGCTGCACCTGGATCAACACCCATTTCGTGCTGGTGAGTGAGATGCCGCACGGCGGACTCAAGCGATCCGGCTACGGCAAGGACCTCTCGATGTACGCGCTCGAGGACTACACCTGCCCGCGGCACGTCATGATCAAGCTGTGAGAGGAATCGAACCAGTCACGCCGGTGACGGTCTGGATCCTGACGGGTCGCTCGAGGGGTGGCGAGGATGACGCCGCGAACTGTGCTGATCGTCGCTGTGGCCGCGCTGGCGGGCATCACCGGTTACTGGATCGGCGCGCGCCGCTCGCAACCTTCCACTGATGAGGCGCCTGGCGCGACCGACGCTATCAGCGGCGCCCAGACCCCTGGCGTTCCGTCGTTTCCACCCGCCGCTATCGATGCGGATGCCCGATTCGCGGCGCTGGCACTCGAGCCCGTCGACGATCCTCAGCCCGCGCTGAAAAAAGCGCTCTCCCTGAACAACGAGAGCGCGCGGCGTCAGCAATTGACGCGCATCGGCTGGGCCTGGGCGCGAACCTCGCCTGAAGAGGCGTGGAAACAGGCCGCCACCGTTGGCGATCCCGCCGCCCGCTTCCAATTCCTGAGCGCAGTCGTGGCGGCATGGGCCAGCGAGGAGCCTGAACGCGCATTTGCAAGCGTGGCGGCGTTGCCCGCGGACTGGCAACGCGAGCAATTGCTGCGGCAGGTGACGACCGAGCTCGTGCGTCGCGACCCCCGTCATGCGCTCGATCTCCTCGGCTCGATCGAGGTCTCCGATCCGAACGCCTTCCAGGTGCTCGTGGCCGATGAGTGGTCGCGGTTCGATCCGGCCGGTGCCGCGCAGTGGATAGAGTCCCTCGAGCGACGGCGCCAGGCGCGACTCGCTTACGAAATCGCGGATGCTTACGTCGCGCAGCAGCCCACTGAGGCGCTCGCCTGGGCGCTGCGCATCAGCCGTTCGCCGGGACGCAACCTCTGGTCGCACATGGTGGGATTGCTCGCGCAGCAGAACCCGCAGGAGGCATTGCGGCTCGCACGCACCGCGGAAAGCCCGGCCCAGCGCAACCAGGCGATGGGTGCGGTGCTGAGCACGATCGCGGCACGCGATCCGGCGCTCGCGATCAGCTACCTGGATGATCTGCCGGCCGGGCCGCAGCGCACGCACACCTCGGTGCGCATCGCCATGCAAATGGCAGAGACTTCGCCCGAGGCGGCCATCGACTGGATCGGCAACCTCGACGATCGGCAGGCGCGCTCGCAAGGGCTGGTAGAGCTCGGCAGCACCCTGGCGTGGGAGGACGTGGATGCCGCCGCGCAACTCATCGACCGCATCCCCGATGAGATGCGCAGCTGGTGGATCACCAACGTCGCACGATCGTACGTGGCGCAGGATGTCGACCGGGGCGTCGAGTGGGTACGGCGCTTCGAAAGCGAGCCTGGCTACGAGCTCATCGTGCAGCAATTCGCGAGCGAGCTGGCGGTGCGCAGCCCGGACGCTGCGCTGGAACTCGTAGAACGCACCGCGAGCGGCAAGCAGCGCGACCAGATGCTCGCCGACATGGTGACGAGTGGCGCCGGCAAGCAATCACCCGAAACCGCGGCGCGCTGGGTTGCCAGGATCTCGGATGACGACTCGCGCGCCCGGGCCGTCGAATATCTCGCGAGCACCTGGGGACAGTACGATGCTGCCGGCGCGCGCCGGTGGGTGATGTCGCAGCCGGTCGGCACGGTGCGGGATCGCGGCCTCACGCAGCTTGCTGCGAACACGACTTCCTCGGCCGAGGATGCGCTCTACCTGATCGACCAGATCCAGTCGCACGAGCAGCGGATGAATGCAGTGCTGCAAACCGCGGCACGGCTCAACTGGACGAATCCCGAAGAAGCACGCGTGCTCCTGCGCCGCCAGCCACTCGACCCGCAGCGCCAGCAACAACTCGAACAGATGCTGCAGCAGCAGCCATCGCGGCGCCGCTAATCACTGGACGGGCGGCACGGCGCCCGACACAATGCGCCTGCCCGCTGCGGGCGCTGAGCAGTCGAACAACCGCACGATCGTGAAGAGCTTCCCACTGGCGCCGATGTCGCCGCTCATCCGCTGGCTCACGGTGCTGTTGCTCGTCATCCCGTTATTTTTTGTGGTGATGTCCGCCACCGGCGCGTACTTCCTGTCGCTGCCGGCCGTGCTGTTGATTCTCATCTACGCCTGGGTGTGGCTGCGCTTCCGCCCGACGACTTTCATGGTGTACAGCAATTCGCTCGAGGTCATCTGGCCGCTCAAGCGCCGGCGTATTCCGCGCGAGGAAATCACCGCGGTACGCCAGGTCGATGGCGAGGAATTGACGCGTGAAATCGGCTGGGGCACGCGTGTTGGAGCCGGTGGCCTGTGGGGTGGATTCGGTCTGCTCTGGACACGCCGGCGCGGGATGGTGCAGATGTACATCTCGCGCACCGATGGCTATGTCTGGATCGAGCGCGGCGACAAGCGGCCGTGGCTCCTCACGCCGATGCAGCCGGAGGAATTCATTCGAGCCCTGAAGGAATAACTGAGTGAACGTGCCATCTCCGCCCGAAGCGGGCCAGGGCAAGATCCTGCCACCCGCGTGGTTCTTCCTGGCGATCCTGGTGCAGCTCTTCGGCCACTTCGTGGTGCCGATCGACGAGATCGTGCACTGGCCCTGGGATGTTTTCGGCGCCGCGCTGATTTTTGCCGGCTTCGGCCTCACGGTGTACGCCGACTGGCAATTCAAGCGGGCCAACACGCCGGTGCACCCCTTTGAGCGTCCGGTCCACCTCGTCACGCACGGCGTGTTCGCGTTCTCACGCAACCCGATGTACCTCGGGCTGACGCTGGCGCTCTTCGGCATCGCGTTCGTGCTCGGCACGGTGACGCCTTTCCTCTTGCCGCCGCTCTTTGCCTGGCTCATCACGGTGCGATTCATCCGGCGCGAGGAAGCCATCCTCACCGCACAGTTCGGCGAGACCTACCAGGACTACGCGCGGCGTGTGCGTCGCTGGCTCTGAGGAGACCGCGCAATGACCATCTCGGTCCCGATCATCGTCAAGACCGTGGGGCTGCGCGGTGTACTTCGCGTTCAGGCGTTAGAGATGGAGTGAGACCGCGTCGATCACCCAGAGCGGGTCGGGCGACTTGCCCGTGAACACCATGCACAGGTCATGTGTTCCCGCCTGCGAGGGAAACGGCGCGCTGAGATCGGTGAGCGCAGGTTCCGCCACCGCCGGTGCCAGGGGCAAGCTCACCAGCAACTCGCCTTCGCACGAGTCGAGATAGACCAGCATTTCCCCGGGTTCGCTCGTGGGCTCGCGAGTGACGATGCCGCTCGCGTCTTTCCAGAGTTGGAAGTTATAGGGCAGCTGCCCGACGCGCACGTCGATGTGCGTGACGCCGTCGAGCGCCGCGGCCGGATAGATCCAGCAGGCATCCATGATGTCGACCAGGAATACCGCGCGTTCGCCGTCGAAGGGTGCATCGTCCTCGAGCCGCAGCGGCAGCTTCTGACTGCAGAGTTTGAGCTCGCTGTTGGTGCGCGTGCGCAGTTTCACGGCATCGAGGACGCGAGTGCTGGCGCTTGCGAGCTGTCGGCCCTCGAAGAAGCTCGCGGCGCGTATTTCGAGCGGCGCTTGTGCAGCGATCGGCGCGTCGTATGCGATCGATTGCGATGTGGGATCCGTGCCATCGAGCGTATACCGAATCTGGCCGAGCTCGGACTGGGTCGAGAGCCGGATCTGTAACGCGTCGGTCGTGGGCGTGTAGTCGGGCTCGATGCGCACGGTGAAGGCACTCTCGGCATAGTGGATGCCGAGGGCGCGATAGCGATCGAGCTGATCGGGCATGCGCGCCAGGAAGCCGCGCCAGTCGCGTCGCTCGCGCGGCGACCAGGCGGTTTCCGCAACTGCCGCAAGACGCGGGAAAACCATGTGCTGTACGCGTTCGGGCGTACGGACGTGCTCGGTCCAGAGATTGGCTTGCAGCCCGATAATGTGTCGCGCCTGCTGCGCAGTCAGGTCGGGCGGTACCGCTTCGAAGCCATACACGTCGGCGAGCGATTCGGTGCCTGAACGGCCCGGCGGTTCATCGGGTGCATCGCTCTGCAGATGATCGAAGTAGAGATCGGGCGCCGGCGCCATCACGACGTCGTGTCCCTGGCTGGCTGCTTCGCGGCCGCCGTCCATGCCCCGCCATGACATCACGGTCGCATCAGCGGGCACGCTGCCTTCGAGGATCTCGTCCCAGCCGATCAGTCGCCGGCCCTTGCTGTGCAGGAACTCCTCGATGCGGTGAACGAAATAACCCTGCAGCGCGGCTTCGTCTGCGATGCCCAGCTCGCGCATGCGCTTCTGTACGCGCGCCGCGGCCTGCCACTGGTCCTTGACAGCCTCGTCTCCGCCGACATGGATGTAGCGGCTTGGGAAGAGCGCCATCACTTCGGTAAGCACGTTCTCGAGGAAGGCAAACGTGTCGTCGTCCACGTTGAAGAGGTAGCTGTGAACACCCCAGTCCGGTGAGACGCGCGGCGAGTCGCCGATTGAACCGAATTGCGGATAAGCCGCGATCGCGGCCTGCGCGTGACCCGGCATCTCGATCTCGGGAACAACCGTGATGTAGCGCTCGGCCGCGTAGCGCACGATGTCGCGCACCTCGTCCTGTGTGTAGAAGCCGCCATAACGTCGCACGCCGCCAGTCGCGGGATCCGTGCCCGCGGCACCCGCCGGCACTCGCCAGGCGCCCACTTCCGTGAGCCGCCGATACTGCTTGATCTCGATGCGCCACCCCTGATCGTCGGTCAGGTGCCAGTGCAGCGTGTTGAGCTTGTGCAGCGCCATCCAGTCGATCATCTGCTTGACGAGATCGGGCGGCATGAAGTGTCGCGCCACATCGAGCATCAGCCCGCGCCACGCAAAGCGCGGCTGATCTTCGATCGTGACGGCGTCGATGCTGATTCCCGGGTTCGCCGCCTTGCCGGCGGTGATCAGTTGCCACAATGTAATCGTGCCGTAGAAAAGGCCGCGAGGGCTGCGGGCGCTGATGACCGTTCGCTCGGGGGAGACATGGAGCGAATAGCCCTCCTCGTCCGCAACGCCCTCGACGGCACCTAGCCTGAGATCGATCGCGGAATCCGTACCGGCCACGGAAGGGGCGGATTCCATTTTCAGGTTGGCGGTACGCGCCACGAGCTCGGTGAAGTGCCGGGCGATCCGCTCCACTTCGGGATCGGGCGCGAAGCTCACGCGCGCGCCGTCGCGCAAGGTGAATGCGCCGGCGGTCTCCGTGACCTTCTGCGGCAGCGGGATAACGGATACCGCCGGCATCGGCGGTTCACCGGCATCGCGACTCGAAGTGCAGGCGAGCCCGAGCACGCTCGATGCGACGATAACCATCCCGAGACACCTGGCTGTCAACAAGTTCGAACCTCGCGCTGGATCCGCGCCGATGGGAGTAAACAAGCGCCGGAGAAACCGGCACTATAGTGGAAATGTCCGCTGCCTCTCATCCCCTGGTGCTGCAAGCCCGCGCCGCGTTCGAGCGCGGCGATGTCGCGACCGCGGCCGCCGCAGCCGAGTCGCTGCTCAAGCTCGATGCGCGCGACTTGCAGGCCCTGCAGCTGCGGTACCTCGTGCAGCATCGCAAGGGCGAATTGAAGGCCGCGACCGAGACGCTGCGCGCCGTGATCGCGATCGAGCCGCGCGCTGACTGGGCTTACAACGGCCTGGTCCAGATCCTGATGACAAGTGGCCGCCGCGGCGACGCCGAGCAGCTCGCGCGCGTCGCGCTGCGCGTCAACCCGCGCAATGCCCAGGGCCATCATCTCTTCGGTACGCTGCTCTCGGAGCTCAACGATCTGCCGTCGGGCGAATGGCACTTTCGCCGCGCCCTCGAGCTCGCCCCGGATGAAGCGGCCCCGTGCCTCAATCTCGCGATCAACCTGATGAAGCAGGGACGCACCGCCGAGGCTGAGGAGATGTTCAAGCGCGCCGACGCGCTGGCGCCTCGCGACGTGACCACCCTGGCCCACTGGTCGAAGCTCTACGAGGTCCAGGGCGACATGACTCGCGCCAGCGAATTGCTCGATCGCGCCGCGGCCGTTTCCTCGCCCGAGCACGTGAACCTGCTGCGCACCAATTACCTGGCGCGCAGCGGTCACCTGCAGGATGCACTCGCGATCCTCGATGCGGCACCCGCGCTCAACGGCGATGCGCGGCTCGAGCGCGGCCGCATCAACGAGCGGCTGGGCCGTTACGAGGAGGCGTGGGTCGATTTCACCGAGGGCAAGCGCCGGCTTGCAGCGGAAGGCGGCAACCTCGAATATCGCGCCGAGGCCGTCGAGACCTTCTTCGCGCGCCTGAAGAAATTCTTCGTGCGCGCGAACGTGCAACAGCTGCCGCGCGCGGCGGTGCGCGCCGAGCTTCCGCAACCCGTGTTCGTGGTCGGTTTCCCGCGTTCGGGTACGACGCTTATCGAGCAGGTGCTCGCCAGTCACTCGGGCGTGAGCGCAGGGGGCGAGCTGCCATTCATCGGCGACTTTCGCCGCCTGGCCAACTCGCTGTTCCACGGAACCGGGGCCGAGCCCTTCCCCGAGAATCTTGCGCGCACGTGGACTGCCGACAATGCCTACGCCGCTACGCTCTTTCGCGACTATTACTTCGCGCGCGCCGGGCAA
>DATIEU010000637.1:0-2312 GCA_035455565.1 Steroidobacteraceae bacterium
CCCGAGTTCCTGATCGAGCTCTTCAAGCTCGAAGTGCCCGAAGTCGGCCAGGGGCTTATCCAGATTCTGGGCGCGGCGCGCGATCCCGGCGTGCGCGCCAAGATCGCCGTCAAGACCAACGACCCGCGCATCGACCCGGTCGGCGCGTGCGTCGGCATGCGTGGCTCGCGTGTGCAGGCGGTCTCGAACGAAATTGCCGGCGAGCGCGTCGACATCATTCCCTGGGACCAGAACCCGGCGCAGTTCGTGATCAACGCCATGTCTCCCGCCGAAGTGCTGTCGATCGTGGTGGACGAGGATTCGCACAGCATGGATATCGCGGTGGCCGAGGACCGGCTGTCGCAGGCCATCGGGCGCGGCGGCCAGAACATCCGCCTGGCGAGCGAGCTCACCGGCTGGGAGCTCAACGTGATGACCGAGACCGCTGCCGAAGCCAAGAGCGAATCGGAATCGCGCGAGCTCAGGGAAATGTTCATGAAGCAGCTCGACGTGGGCGAGGACGTCGCCACCATCCTGGTGCAGGAGGGCTTTTCCACCATCGAAGAGGTGGCCTACGTACCGGCGAGCGAGCTCACCGCGATCGAGGAGTTCGACGAGGACATCGTCAAGGAGCTGCGGAACCGGGCACGTGACGTGCTGCTCACGCAGGCGATCGCGAGCGAGGAAACAGTCGAGTCGACCTTGCCAGCGGACGACCTGCTTACGCTCGAGGGCATGGACCCGGATCTCGCGCTCAGCCTCGCGCGCGGCGGCGTGCGCACGCGCGAAGAGCTGGCCGAGCAGTCGGTGGACGAATTGACCGAGGTAGGGCACATCGATGCGGAGCGTGCGGCAAAGCTGATCATGGCGGCGCGCGCGCACTGGTTCGAAGCAGCCAGCCAGAATTGAGACGAGATCCCAGGAGCCGTCCATGCCCGATGTGACCGTTGCACAATTCGCCGAAGTCCTGAAGGTGCCGGTCGAGCGCCTGCTCGCCCAGCTCGATCAGGCGGGCATCAGCGTGTCCGGCGCCGACGCCACCATCAGCGATGAGGCGAAGATGGAGCTGCTCACGCACCTGCGGCGCAGCCACGGCCACGGCAACGACACCGCCGCCGCGCCCCGCAAGATCACCCTGAAGCGCAAGTCGCAGACCGAGCTCAAGCTCGCGAGCGCGCAGGGTCGCGCGCGCACGGTGAACGTCGAGGTGCGCCGCCAGCGCACGTATATCAAGCGCGACGTGCTTGAGGAAAAGGCGCGCCAGCAACAGGAAGAGCTCGACCGCAAGCGCGAAGCCGAGGAGCAGGCAAAGCGCGAGAGCGAGCGGGCCGAGCAGGAGCGGCGCGACCGCGAACGCCTGGAAGCCGACAGCCGCAAGCGCGCCACCGAGGACGAGGCCCGGCGCCTCGCGGCCGAGGAGGCGCAGCGTCAGAACGAAGCGCGCGAGCGCGAAGAGGCCGCCAAGAAGAAGCGCGAGCAGGAAGCGCCCAAGCCGGCCCGGCCACGCGAAGAAGAGGCACACACCCGCTATGGCCGTACGGAGCTGCACGTCGCGGGCGACGTCAGCGCGCGCTACAAGAAGAAAAAGCGCCTGCGCTCCCGCACCGCCCCGGTGGCGGCCGAGGCGCGCCACGCCTTCGAAATGCCGACCGCGCCGGTCAAGCATGAAGTCGCGATCGGCGAGACCACCACGGTCGCCGAACTGGCGCAGAAGATGGCCGTCAAGGCCAACGAAGTCATCAAGGTCATGATGAACATGGGAGTCATGGCCACCATCAACCAGCCGATCGACCAGGACACCGCGCTGCTGGTGGTCGAAGAGATGGGCCACACGGCCAGGGTCGTGCGTGAAAGCACGGTCGAAACCGAGTTGCAGGGCGAGACCGCCGAGACGGGCGAGCTCGAGCCGCGTCCGCCGGTGGTCACGGTCATGGGCCATGTCGACCACGGCAAGACTTCGCTCCTCGATTACATCCGGCGCACCAAGGTAGCCGCGGGCGAAGCCGGCGGCATCACGCAGCACATCGGCGCCTATCACGTCGAGACGCCCAAGGGCGTCATCACTTTCCTCGATACGCCGGGCCACGCGGCCTTCACGGCGATGCGTGCGCGCGGCGCGCAGGTGACCGATATCGTGATCCTCGTGGTCGCAGCGGATGACGGTGTCATGCCGCAGACGGCCGAAGCCGTGCAGCACGCCAAGGCCGCGGAGGTGCCGATCGTCGTCGCCATCAACAAGATCGATAAGAGCGATGCCGACCAGGAGCGCATCAAAAGCGATCTCGCCAAGCACCAGGTGATGCCGGAGGAGTGGGGCGGCGAAAACCTGTTTG
>DATIEU010000638.1:0-3034 GCA_035455565.1 Steroidobacteraceae bacterium
ATGCTAGACTTCGACGCCTTTACGGGCTTGTGCCGTCCCCACCGCGGAAAACGATCCGATAGGAGCTGAATGAGCCCCACCCGCTTCGCCGTCGAAGTCAACGCCGCCCTGCCCGCGCCCCTGGCTCGACTGGCCGAGCTCGCCGCCAACCTGCGCTTTTCCTGGCATCGCCCGACGCGCCGCCTGTTCTCGACGCTCGACCCCGACCTGTGGCGGGCTGTCGGCGGCAACCCGCGCGTGTTCCTGCGCTGTGTCGACCAGGCACTGCTCGAAGAGGCCGCTGCGGATCCCGCGTATCTCGAAAACTTCCGCAAGGTCCTCTCGGGATACGACGCGTACCACAGCGAAGCGACAGTGACTGGCAACGGCGATGCGCGGCCCGAGGACCTGGTCGCGTACTTCTGCGCCGAGTACGGCTTTCACGAGAGCTTCCAGATCTATTCCGGCGGTCTCGGCGTGCTGGCGGGCGATCACTGCAAGACCGCGAGCGACCTCGGCCTCAACTTCGTGGCGGTGGGACTGCTCTACACGCAGGGCTACTTCACGCAAACGATCGACAAGGAAGGCAACCAGGTCGCGCACTACAACGACCACGATCGTGCCGACCTGCCCGTCGAGCCCGCACTCACTGCGGATGGCCGCGACGTGCGCGTGGTGTGCCGCTTTTCCGGGCGCGACGTGCACGTGCGCGTGTGGCAGGCGCGTGTGGGCCGCGTGCGCGTCTACCTGCTCGACACCAGCCTGCCCGAGAACACCGCTGCGGATCGCGAGATCACGCACAAGCTCTATGGCGGCGACGAGACGGTGCGCATTCAGCAGGAGATCGTGCTGGGCATTGGCGGCGTCAAGGCGTTGCGCGCGCTGGGCCTGAGTCCAGCCGTATGGCACATCAACGAAGGGCATCCCGCATTTCTCACGCTCGAGCTCGCGCGCGAGCTGGTCGCGCAGGGCGTGGAATTCACGGCTGCGAAGGAAGCCGTGGCAGCGGCCTGCGTGTTCACGACGCACACGCCGGTGGCTGCCGGGCACGACGTTTTCAGCCGCGAACTCGTGCTCGCCCACCTCGGCGAGCTCATTCCGCAGCTCGGCATCGATGCGGAAGTGTTCCTGCGCCTGGGCCGGCCGCCGCAGCAGGCGGGCAATCACTTCAATATGACGCGTCTCGCGCTCACCTGTTCGCGACACCACAACGGTGTCAGCCGCATTCACGGCGCTGTGTCCTCACGCATCTGCGCGGACCAGTGGCCGGAAGTGCCGCCCGAGGACAACCCGATCGGCTACATCACGAACGGTGTGCACCTGCCGACGTTCCTGTTTCAGCCGTGGGCCGATTTCTTCGACATGTCGCTGGGCGACGGCTGGCGTGCGCGGCTCACGGACGCCGCGTTCTGGAAGCGCATCTACGACATTCCCGACCACCGCTTCTGGGATGTACGCCAGTCGATCAAGGTCGAGGTGCTCAAGGGACTGCGCCAGCGGCTGCATGCGCAATGCGCGCGCAACCGGGTGAGCGAGGCGCATTTCCAGCGCCTGATGCGCTTCGTGAACCCCGGTGACCCGAACGTGCTCACCATCGGCTTTGCACGCCGTTTCGCGACGTACAAGCGCGCGACGCTCCTCTTCAACGATCTCGCGCGCCTCGCAGCAATCGTCGGTGATGCAAGGCGGCCGGTAATCTTCGTCTTCGCCGGCAAGTCGCACCCGGCGGACGAACCGGCGCGCAAGCTCCTGCGGGATGTAAATGCGATCAGCGCCGGCCCCGAGTTCCTCGGCCGCATCATCTTCGTCGAGGATTACGACGTGGCGCTCGCGCGGCTCCTGGTCGCGGGTGTCGACGTGTGGCTCAACAACCCGATCTCGCCGCTCGAAGCGAGCGGCACTTCGGGCATCAAGGCCGCGATCAACGGTACCGTCAACCTGAGTGTGCTCGATGGCTGGTGGGCCGAAGGCCACGACGGCAAGAACGGCTGGGCGATTGCGGCTGCCGCGAGCGACAACGAGCTCGATCGCGATCGCGACGATGCCCAGTCGCTCTACGAGTTGCTGGAAGACGAGGTGATCCCGCTCTATTACGCGCGCAACGAGCATGGCTTCTCACCCGATTGGGTGGCGCGCTCCAAGCATTCGATGGCGACCATCATTCCGCACTTCAACATGCGCAAGGTTCTCGACAACTACCGCGCCGGCCTTTACCAACCGGCGGCGCAGGGCGGGCACGCCCTCGCCACCGATCGCTACGCTGGGGCGCACGCGCTCGCCGGCTTCAAGGAAAAGATGAGCCGCGCATGGCCGCGGGTCGCGCTGCGACAGCTCGAGAAGGTCCCGGCGCGGCTCGATTACGGCGGGCGGCTCAAGATGCGCGTCGCCGCGTTCCTCAACGGGATCGAGCCGCAGGATGTGCGCGTCGAGCTGGTGCTGAAGCGGGTGCTGCCGGCCGGCGAGACCGAGCCGCCGCCCTACAGCTCATTCGCGCGCGAAGATGGCACGCATGCACGCGGCGCAGTGCGCGAGTTTTTCGCTCCGACCGGCCAGGTCGACAGCGAGGGCTCGCACGAATTCGCGATCGATTGCGCGCCGCCCTGGTGCGGCCGGCTGGATGTGCAGGTGCGCATCGTTCCGCATCACGCGCTGCTCAGTCATCCCTACGAGATGGGCATGATGAAGTGGCTCTGACGTCCCTTCTTATCTACCCTCCCACTTCCAGGATCACGCCAGCCAGCGGCGGCAGCGTCAGCTCGATCGAGTAGGGCAGGCCATGCATCGGCATTGGCCGCGCTTCAATCGTTAACGGGTTGCCCACGTTGCTGCCGCCGTAGTACTCGGAATCGGAATTGAAGATCTCGCGATAGCGGCCGGCGGCAGGAACGCCCAGACGGTACGCGCGACGCGGCACCGGCGTGAAGTTGAGCGCAACCAGCAGGAAGGCCTCGCCCGCCATCCGCCGGTAGCTCAGGATCGACTGAGCGCGATCCTCGCAGTCGATCCAGCGAAAGCCCGCGGGCTCGAATTCATGACGGAACAACGCCGGCCGCTC
>DATIEU010000639.1:0-4734 GCA_035455565.1 Steroidobacteraceae bacterium
GCGCCGCCCAGCCACCAGGACCGGGGTTGCCGCGACACGCCCCGTCGGTCCAGAGGTCGACTGTCCTCATGCGCGCAACCGCGTGGTCGGCTCGAGGCCGCCGACGATCGCGAGACGCTCGCGTTTCTTCAGCCGCATGGGAGTGAGCGCGTAGACGCGCTTGCGGGCTTTCAGCAGATAGGCGTTCGCGGGCAGGAGCCCGCGCGAATCGGGAATCGACTCAGTGGATTCGAGTGGCTCGCGCGGCGAAATCGGCAAGCGGAAGAGGTAACCGCGCGCGGTCGAGACTTCGAAACCGAGCAACGCGAGCCAGTCGCGCAGTCGCCGCTCGGAAATGAAGCGCGCGAGCCCGGGCGGAAAGCCGACTTCCGAAATGCGGTGCCGTAGCGCCCACGTTCCGACCGGGCTGAAGCCGAGCACCAGCAGCTGTCCCTCGCTCACCAGGACGCGCTCGACCTCGCGCAACACGGCGTGCGGGTCGCTCTCGAACTCGAGGGTGTGCGGCAGCAGGATCGCATCGACCGAATCCGAGGCGATGGCGAGCTCGGAGGTCTTACAGCGCACATCGGCCTGCACTTCGGGCGAGGACGCGACCACCCATTGGCGCTGTGTGCGCGCGGCCTCGAAAAAACGGCCGCTTTCGCCCCATGCCCCGATCTGCAAAAGCTGGAAGCCGAACACGTCTTCCAGGGCACTGGCGACGAGCTCGCGCTCCCGCTGGATGAGCAGCCGGCCGAGCCGTGTGCGCAGCCAGGCACGCAGCCGTTGTCGACTCTCGCTCGTCGTGCGCTGGTTCACACTAAATCGACATCCAGAAGGGGAAAAACGATAGCAATTTTCGGCCCTTGTCGCTAAATTCCCGCCAAATCCTCGCCTCAGGGGATGCGGCCCGCGGAGCCCGATGTCCATGCTCGAAGCCACGCCGGTGAAGGCGTTCAGCGACAACTATATCTGGCTCATCCACGGGTTGCGTGATCGTCGCGATGTGGCGGTGGTGGACCCGGGTGACGCCCAGCCGGTGCTGGAGGCTCTCGAGCGCCAGGGGCTCCGTCTGCGGACCGTCCTCGTGACCCATCACCATATGGACCACGTCGGGGGCTGCACGGCCCTGCGCCAGCGTTATGACGTGCCCGTGGTCGGACCCCAGAGTGAGTCGATTCCTGAACGGAGCCGCAGCGTCGGCGGGGGCGACCGCGTGGGCCTGCCCGAACTCGGCCTCGAATTTGCGGTCATGGATATTCCAGGCCACACCCGCGGACACATCGCATATTTTGGGCACGGAGCGCTCTTCTGCGGCGACACCCTCTTCAGCGCTGGCTGCGGCCGGCTCTTCGAAGGCACTCCCGCCCAGATGCAGAATTCCCTCGCGACCCTTCGCGGTCTCCCCGGTGAGACGCGCGTCTACTGTGGTCACGAGTACACGCTCAACAACCTTCGCTTTGCTCTCACCGTCGAGCCCGACAACGGCGCGGCGCGTGAATATATGGAGACGGCCAAACATTTGCGTGCGGGGAACAAGCCCACTTTGCCGTCCACGTTGTCACTGGAGATCGCCGTGAATCCGTTCCTGCGCTGGGACGCGCCGACCGTACAGAAGTCGGCCGAGGCCAGGGCCGGATGCCCCCTCGACAACCCGGTCGAGGTATTCGCGGCGATTCGTAAATGGAAGGACGGGTTCAGCTGATCGAGGATAGAGACTTGGCAGCACATATTTTTCGTCGCGTCTTTCTGGCGACGTTGATCACATCTCCGCTCACCTTCACCGCCTGCTCGTCAGTCGAGCCGGCGCCTGATACCGCCCCGGAGGTGGTCGAGGTCGCGACCTCGCCCACCGTTCCGCCCGAGGCGGTCGCACCGCTTTCGGCCGAGCTCCTCGAGCTCGTGGCAGCGGATGCCCCGGTGCCGGAGGAAGTGCCGCCCGGGCCTGAGCGCTTTGCGGATCTCTTCGAGCGGATTCGGGCCGGCTACCAGCTCGACAATGTCGACCAGCCGGCGATCGCCCAGCAGCTCGCCTGGTACGCCAACCATCCTGACTATCTCGAGCGAACGTTCAGCCGCAGCGAGAAGTACCTCTACTACATCGTGACCCAGCTCGAAGCGCGCCAGATGCCGCTCGAGCTCGCGCTCCTGCCTATCGTCGAGAGCGCGTACGAACCCTTTGGCTATTCCCGCGCGCGGGCCTCGGGCCTCTGGCAATTCATTCCCGGCACCGGCCAGCGCTTCGGTCTCAAGCAGAACTGGTGGTACGACGGCCGCCGCGACGTGACCGAATCGACCCGCGCCGCGCTCGACTACCTGCAGTTCCTGCACGAAGAGTTCAACGGCGACTGGCTGCTCGCGGTGGCCGCCTACAACTCCGGCGAATTGAATGTGCATCGCGCGATCAAGCAGAACCTCGCGCTCAACAAGCCCACCGACTTCTGGCACCTCAAACTGCCGCGCGAGACGCGCGCGTATGTGCCGAAGCTCCTCGCGATGAGCCGTCTCGTCGGCGACCCGCAGGCGCTCGGTCTCGAGTTCAGCCCGATCGCGAATGAGCCCTACTTCGCGCAGATCGACACCGGCGGCCAGATCGATCTCAAGATGGCTGCGGAGCTTGCGGGCATCTCGATGGACGAGATCACGTTTCTCAACCCCGCGTTCAACCGCTGGGCCACCGACCCCGATGGCCCGCATCAGTTGCTGCTGCCGGTCGATACCAGCGAGCTCTTCAGCACGGCGCTCGCCCAGATCCCGGCGGATGAGCGCGTGAAACTCACGCGCCACGAAGTCAAATCGGGCGAGACGCTCTCGACGGTTGCGCGCAAGTACGGCGTTACCGCACCGGTTCTCAAGCAGCTCAACGCGCTCTCGGGCACGCAATTGCGCGCGGGCCAGGAACTGCTGATTCCGAGCAACGGCGGCGACCTGCATCCCAAAGTCCTGCTGGCTGCGGCACGCGTCGATGGCCGCTCGACCGCTTCGCGCAGCAGCAAGTTCCATGTCGTACGTCGCGGCGAGTCGCTGTGGAGCATCGCCCAGGCGACCGGCATGAGCGTGGATCGTCTCGCGAGCCTCAATGGCATGGATCCGGGCGATACGCTGAAGGCCGGCCGCAAGCTCAAGCTGCGCGGTGGATCGTCGGGCGGCGCGGCGTCGGCCCCGGTCGCCGGCACGGGCGAACAGGTCACCTACACGGTGCGTCGCGGCGACACGCTGTCGCACATCGCGCGCCGCTTCAGCGTCAGCGTGGGACAGCTCCTGAGCTGGAATGGCCTGAGCAAGGCCGATCAGCTCATGCCGGGCCAGCGCCTCGTCATGTACCGGGGCGGCAAGAGCGCCAGCTGACCGCTACAATCCGGCTCCAGTCCCTCTCTGGAGTCGCCTATGGGGTTCCTCGCTGGCAAGCGTGCCCTGCTCGTTGGGCTCGCCACCGAACGCTCGATCGCCTATGGGATCGCGCAGGCCATGCATCGGGAAGGCGCGGAGCTCGCCTTCACCTATCAGAACGATCGCCTCAAGGACCGGGTCGTCGGGCTCGCCAGGGAGCTCGGTTCCGAGATCACGATGCCCATGGACGTCGCCAACGAGGACGAGATCGGCGCGGCATTCGCGACCCTGAAGCGCCATTGGCCGGCCATCGACATCATCGTGCATTCGGTCGCCTTTGCGCCGCGCGAGGCGCTCGCGGGCGGATTCGTTGAAAGCACGTCGCGAGACTCGTTCAGGGTGGCCCACGAGATTTCGAGCTATAGCCTCACCGCGCTGGCGCGCGAAGGCCGGCCAATGATGGCTGGCCGCCAGGGCGCGCTCCTCACCCTTACTTACCTGGGCGCGGTGCGCTCGATCCCGAGCTACAACGTCATGGGGCTTGCCAAGGCGAGTCTCGAAGCGAACGTGCGCTTCCTCGCGGCGGATCTGGGCCCGCACGGCATCCGCGTCAACGGGATTTCAGCGGGTCCGATCAAGACGCTTGCGGCAGCGGGCATAGCCGGGTTCCGCAAGATGCTCGGTCACGTGGCCGAGACCGCACCGCTGCGGCGGAACGTGACGATCGACGACGTGGGTAACGCCGCCGCTTTTTTGTGCTCGGATCTCGCCGCGGGAATTACCGGCGAAATCCTCTACGTGGATGGCGGCTACAGCACGGTCGGCATGAGCTTCGGCGCCGAAGAACAATAAGCCGGCTCGATGTCGCTCGTTGCCCGCAAGCTCGCAAATCGCATTCTCCTCGGGCTCGTCATCGGCGCCGCCGCCGGCGCCCTGACGCTCGTGATCGGTGCCTGGGTGCCGGCGTTCCTCGAGGGCGCGCGCACGGCCTCCACGTGGGTCTTCGACCCGCTCGGGCAGGTGTTCCTGCGCATGCTTTTCTTCGTGATCGTGCCGCTGGTGTTCTCGTCACTCGCGTCGGGAGTGCTGCAGCTCGGACGCCTCAGTCGTCTCGGCCCGTTGGCAGGGCGTACCTTTGGGCTCTTCGCACTCAACATGGCGATCGCGGTCGCACTCGGGCTCGTCATGATGAATATCCTCGAACCCGGTGGGCAGCTCGACGAATCGACTACGGCGCGACTCATGGAGGAATACAGCGGCGCGGCGAAGGGAAAGATCCTTTCCAGGGCGCAGACGCCTGAGGTCACGCCCAGTTCGCTGGTCGAGATGTTCATGCCGCGCAATCTCTTCGGCGCGTTCGTGGGTTCGGACCGCAATCTGCTCGGCGAGATGCTGCCCCTCATCCTGTTCGCGATTCTCGTGGGC
>DATIEU010000640.1:0-3048 GCA_035455565.1 Steroidobacteraceae bacterium
GTTCTTCGTGCTGGTCGCCCTCGCGTGCAAGAACGCGATCCTGATCGTCGAGTTCGCGAAGCTCCGCCAGGACGCGGGGCTCGATCCAGTGAGCGCCGCGATCGAGGCGACGCGCCTGCGCTTGCGGCCGATCCTGATGACTTCGCTCGCCTTCGTCATGGGCGTGGTGCCGCTCGTGCTCGCGACGGGCGCCGGCGCTGAAATGCGGCACGCGATCGGGATCGCGGTGTTCGCCGGCATGCTGGGCGTGACGCTCTTCGGACTCTTCCTGACGCCGGTGTTCTACGTGCTGATTCAGCTGGTCGCGCAACGCCTGCGCCGCACCAGCTCAGTGCCGGCGCTGGCGCCGGCGCCGGGAGAGTGACCATGCGCAAGATCATTACCCTGCTGCTTGCCTCGTTGCTGACGGCATGCGCGGTCGGTCCCGACTACGTCAAGCCCGACACGCCGCTGCCCAAGGAGTTTGCCGGTGCCAACGCCAGTTCAATCACCGAAGCGGAGGTTCCGTCGAAGTTCTGGTCTGTTTTTGACGATCGGGTGCTCAGTGGGCTCGTCGAGGAGGCGCTCACGGCCAACCACGACCTGCGCATCGCGGCGGCGCGCTTCAACGAGGCGCGCGCGTTGCGCCGCGACGCTGCATTCGATTTCGGACCGGTGATCACGGCCAACGGTTCGGCGTTACGGACCAGGTTCAGCGAGTTCGAGACGCCGAACATCACCAATGGCCAGGGTGCGGTCGACGTGTACGATGCGGGCTTCGATGCGACCTGGGAGCTCGATTTCTTCGGGCGGGTGCGCCGCAACTACGAGGCACGGCGCGCCGAGCTCGAGAGCACGGTGGCCTCGCTCGAGGACACGCTGGTCAGTGTCACGAGCGAAGTCGCGCGCAACTATTTCGAGCTGCGCGGGCTGCAGAGTCGCTACGACGTTGCCAGGCGCAATGCCGAGGTGCAGGGGAGTTCGCTCGAGCTGACCCAGGCCCGCCGCGAAGCGGGCAGCGGCACAGATCTCGACGTGGCGCGCGCGCAGGCACAGCTTTCGACCACGCTCGCGACGCTGCCGCAACTCGAAGCTGATGTGGCGCGTGCCAAGTACCGCATCGCTGTGCTGCTGGGGCGCAAACCTGGCGAGCTCGACGCGCAGCTCGCGCCGCAACCCCTGTCCGCGATGCCGGCTTTCACGCCGGTAGGCGACCCCACCGAATGGCTGCGTCGCCGCCCCGACGTGCGCGTCGCCGAGCGCGATCTCGCGGCCGCCACGGCGCGCATCGGCATCGCCGTCGGCGATCTCTTCCCCAAGGTTTCGCTGGTGGGCAATTTCGGCTGGACCGCGCTCGAGTTCGATCGGCTGGGTGACGCTGACGTCGAGCATTATCAGTTTGGCCCGTCGATATCCTGGGCGATCTTCGACCTGGGCCACGTGCAGGCGCGCATTGCGGCGGCACAGGCGCGCGCGGATGGCAGCCTGGCCCGTTATGAGCAGACGGTGTTGCGCGCGCTCGAGGATACCGAAGGTGCCCTGACGACCTATTCCAAGGCGCTGGAACGCGAGGCTTCACTGCAGGAAGCGGCCCGCGCGAGCGGCGAGGCCGCGGGACTCGCGAGCGTGCGCTACGAGGAAGGCGTATCCGACTTTCTGCTGGTGCTCGACGCCGAGCGCACGCAGCTCGAGGCCGAGGACCGCCTCGCCCAGAGCCGGGCCGACTCGGCCACGGCGTTGGTGGCCGTATACAAGGCACTGGGCGCGGGCTGGCAGGACGTCGAATCGCCGTACCTGCCCGTCAGCCGGTAGAGGAGCGCCGGATCCGGCACACACCCGCGTCCGCTGGACGCAGCGCGCGTTAGCTTTCAGAATCCTGCGCGAGTGAGCGCCAAGCTCCATCTCGCGCTGGATCAGGGCGGTCACGCCAGCCGCGCCATCGTCTTCGACGAGCGCGGCGAGCTCATCGCCCAGGCCTTCGCGCCCATCGCCACGCGCAGACCGGCGCCGGCGCAGATCGAGCACGACCCCGACGAAATCATCGAATCGCTGCTGACGGCAATTGCCGATGTCACCCCGCAGGTTCTTGCGCGCGGCGAGTTCGTCGCCGCGGGACTGGCGACGCAACGTTCGAGCATCGTGTGCTGGGACAAGCGCACGGGTACTGCGCTCTCGCCGGTGATCTCGTGGCAGGACCGGCGCAATGCCGCGTTCGTGGAAGGCCTCGGTGCCAATGCGAACGAGATTCACGCGCGCACCGGGCTCGTGCTTTCACCTCACTATGGCGCGAGCAAGCTGCGCTGGTGTCTCGACAATCTGCCGACGGTGGCGCGTGCCGCCGCCGAGGGGCGCCTGGCTTTCGGGCCGCTCTCCAGCTTCATCCTGTTTCGCCTGCTGGATGAGCGCCCGCTCACCGTCGACCCTGCCAACGCTTCGCGCACGCAGCTCTTCGACCCAGTGGCCCGGGACTGGGCGCCGGAGCTGCTGAATCTCTTCGGCATCGAGCCGCGACACCTGCCGCGCCCCGTTTCGAGCCGGCACGCCTTCGGTACGCTGTTACTCGGCGGCCGTCGTGTGCCGCTCTCCGTGACGACGGGCGACCAGTCGACGGTGCCGTTCGCATTCGGCCCCGCCAATCCCGACATCGCGTACGTCAATATCGGCACCGGCGCCTTCATCCAGCGACCGCTGGCGAAGCCGATCATCGCACCGCCACTCCTGACGAGTGTCGTGTGGTCCGATGCGCAGCGCGTTACCTACGTGCTGGAAGGCGCGGTGAACGGCGCGGGCAGCGCGCTCGACTGGTTCGGCGAAATCGAGGGCATCGACGCACATCGCATGCTCGCCTCGCTCGATGCATCAGCTGCCCAGGCAACACGTCCACCGCTCCTGCTCAATGGCATCGGCGGCCTGGGCTCGCCCTTCTGGAAAGCGGACTTCGAAACGCGCTTCGTCGGCGAAGGTTCCACCGAGCAGCGATTCATCGCATTGCTCGACAGCATCCTGTTCCTCATCCGCGTCAACTTCGATGTCATGCAACTGCAGGTATCGAGACCGCAGCGAATCCTG
>DATIEU010000641.1:0-8565 GCA_035455565.1 Steroidobacteraceae bacterium
GCGCAGCCCGGAGCCTGTTCCTGCGCTACGGATTCCGCGCGGTATCGAGCCGCCAGGTCGCAGCTGCAGCGGGTGTCAATCCCGCGATGATCCACTACTACTTCAACGGCAAGGAAGGCCTTTACCGGGCGATGCTCGAGAGTGCCATCGCGCCCATCGTCGCCCGGTTGCAAGCGATGCTCGGCGATCCGCGCAGCGCAGACGTCGAGGGCCTGGTGCGCACCTACATGCAGGTGCTGGCCGCCAATCCCTGGATACCCGGGCTGATCGTCCGCGAAGTTCTCACCCCCGACGGCGGCTTTCGCCAGGCGTTCGTCCGCGACTTCGCCGGGCGCTTCGCACCCATGTTACGCAACGTCATCGGCCACGAAGTCGAAGGCGGGAGGCTCCGGTCCGATCTCGACCCGTCGCTCGCGGTCGTGTCGCTGCTGGGGCTCGCGCTGTTTCCGTTCATTGCGCTGCCCGTTACCACCCGCGTGCTCGGCATCGACGCGAGCGACGCGGGGATCGAAAAACTCATCACGCACACCGTGCGCGTGCTGCTCCATGGCATTGCACGCGAAGGACACACCCATGCCTGAACGCGTCATGATCGCGTTGATTGCAGTACTGGCCCTTGCGAGTTGCAGCGACGGATCGGATCCGCAGGTCGCGCTCGGTACGCTCGAGCGGGATCGGCTGGAGCTCCCCGCCGAGGCGAACGAGCCGATCGTCGCCATCAACGTTCACGAGGGTCAAGCCGTGATCAAGAACGACGCCTTGCTGCAGCTCGATCGTACGAACGCCGCCGAGCGTCGCGCCGAGCTGGAGGCGAACGTCAGTGTCGCGCGTCATCGGCTGACGGAGCTCGTGCGCGGCCCGCGCACCGAGGAGGTGCTGGAAGCACGCGCCCGGCTCGAGGGCGCGCAGAGCGCGTACCGGACCGCGCAGAGTGAATACGATCGCGCGGTCGAGCTGGTGGCGCGCAAGCTCGTGAGCCAGACCGAGGTCGACCAGCAGCGAGCGATACGCGACCGGGCAGAGGCCGAGCGCCGCGAGTCGCAGGCTCAGCTGCAGTTGCTGCTCAAGGGCACGCGCATCGAACAACTCGATCAGGGCCGCGAAGAAGTGCGCGAGGCGGAAGCGGAGCTCGCACAGTACGAAATCAGCCTGTCGCGCTTGCTGGTGCGCGCGCCGCGTGCCGGCGTCATCGAAGCATTGCCCTTCAAGCTCGGCGAGCGGCCGCCGACCGGCGCCGCGGTCGTCGTGATGCTGGCGGATGGTGCGCCGTATGCGCGCGTATACGTGCCGGAGCCGATTCGTACGCGGGTGAAGGCCGGCGGCGCGGCGCAAGTACGCGTGGATGGAGTCGACAAGCCCTTCGCCGGCAAGGTGCGCTATATCTCGGCGCAGGCCGCTTTTACTCCCTACTTCGCGCTGACTCAGAAGGACCGCAGCCATCTGAGTTACCTGGCCGAGATCATCCTGACCGAAGCCGGCGCCGGGGATTTGCCGGCCGGCATCCCGGTCGAAGTGACATTTGGACAGTCCGCGGCGGAACAATGACAACGACGCCTGCGATCGTTGCGCGTGGCCTGTCGCGCCACTTCGGCCAACTGCGCGCCGTCGACGGTGTCGATCTCACCATCCCGCGCGCGGAGATCTACGGCTTTCTGGGGCCGAACGGCTCGGGCAAGTCCACGACGATTCGCATGCTGTGCGGACTGCTGCAGCCGAGCGCTGGCACGGTGGAGGTGCTCGGTTACGCGATGCCGGGCGATGCGGAGAAACTGCGGCCCAAGCTCGGCTACATGACACAGCGATTCTCCCTCTGGGAAGACCTGACGGTGATGGAAAACCTGCTCTTCATCGCCGAGGTCTATGGCCTCGGCCCCGCGCAACGCACGGAGCGCATCCAGTCACGCCTCACCGAGTACAACCTGCTCGACCGCACGGGACAGCGCGCGGGGACGATGAGCGGCGGCCAGAAGCAGCGCCTCGCGCTCGCGGCAGCAACGCTTCACGAGCCGGAGCTGCTGTTGCTCGATGAGCCCACCAGCGCCGTCGATCCGCAGAGCCGACGCGATTTCTGGGAAAGCCTGTTCCGGCTCGTGCACCAGGGCACGACGATACTGGTCTCGACGCACTACATGGACGAAGCGGAGCGCTGCCACCGGCTCGCGATCCTCGACCGCGGCCGGCTGGTCGCCGAGGGAACGCCGAAGACGCTGATGGCCGGCATCGACGCGGCCGTGGTAGAGGTTGAAACCGACGACATCGAGGGCACGCTCGCGGCACTGCGACAGGTGCCCGAAGTGGAGAGTACGGCACAGCTCGGAACCCGCTTGCGCGTGCTGCTGACACGCTCGGCCACCGACCCCGCCGCCACTGTACGCCAGTCCCTGCAGAACGCCCGAGTCGCGGCGCAGGTCAACGCGGCGGGCCCCAGTCTGGAAGACGTGTTCGTGGCGGCCACGGGCGAGCGGCGTGAACGGCGCGAGCAGCGTGCGGCGGTCGCAGGCCAGGCATGAGCGCCTGGGGAAAAACCTTGCGTCGCACCTGGGCGATCGCCGCCAAGGAGTTCCGCCAGTTGAGCCGCGACCGCCTGACCTTCGGCATGGTGGTCGGTATTCCGCTGATCCAGATCCTGATCTTTGGCTACAGCATCAATTTCGATGTGCGCGACATCGGCGCGGGTGTGGTCGACCTCGCCAATACTTCGGCTTCGCGCGCGCTGATTGCCGACCTCGAGGCCACGCAGGTCATTCGCGTGGAGGAACGCCTGCGAACGGTGGCGGAGCTCGAGGCGCGTATTGCGAGCGGCGCACTAAGCGCGGGCGTCTACATCCCGCCGGACTTCGAGCGGCGCAAGCTCGATCCGCAGCGCACGGCCGTGCAAGTGCTGGTCGATGGCAGCGAGCCGACGATTGAGGGGGTGGTGCGCGCTCTTGCCAACATTCGCGTGCCCGGCCGTGCCGGCAGTTCCACGCTGCCTTCGAGGCTGATCGAGGTGCGCACGCTCTATAACCCGGAGAAGCGGACGCCGGTGCAGATCGTGCCGGCGCTGATCGGCGTGATCCTTACGCTGACCATGGTGGTATTCACCGCCGTGGCGATCGTGCGCGAGCGCGAGCGCGGCAACATGGAGCTGCTCATCACGACCCCGGTGAAGTCGGGCGAGCTGATGATGGGCAAGCTCATCCCGTATGTGCTGGTCGGCTTGATCCAGACCACGCTCATCCTGCTGGTCGGCGTGTGGCTCTTCAATGTGCCGGTGGTCGGCAGCCTGATCGACCTGTACATCGCCGCGGCTGCATTCATCGCCGCGAACCTGATGCTCGGGCTCGTCATTTCCACGCTGGCGCAGACGCAGTTCCAGGCGATTCAGCTCAGCATATTCACGCTCCTGCCATCGATCCTGTTGTCGGGTTTCATGTTCCCGTTCGACGGCATGCCGCGCGTGGCGCAGTGGATCGCGCAGATCCTGCCGCTCACGCACTTCGTCGAGCTGGTGCGTGGCATCGTGCTGCGCGGCGCGCCGCTCGGCGCCCTGTGGCTGCCACTAACGAAGCTCGGCATCTTTTTTGCGATCGCCATGGCAGTGGCCGCAACCCGCTTCCGCAAACGGCTCGACTAACACCGCGCCCGCGTCTTGCTGCTAGGATGGGCAGGTGCCCGGCGCGCGCTCCTCTGCCGGCACCCAAGGCCGGGCCCAAGAAGCAAGAAGATGGCTCCAACGTATCGCGAAGGCGACTGGTTTGTCGTGCCGTTGCGCCGCGGAGGGCAGGCGCTCGGTCTGGTGGCGCGCCGCCCGCGGCGCGGCACGGTCGTGCTGGGTTATTTTTTTGGTCCGGCCCGCAAGCAGTTGCCGACGGACGAGGAACTCGCGAACGTGCGCGCCGAGCACGTGCAACTGGTCTGCCGGTTCAAGGACACCTCCCTGCATCGCGGCAAGTGGCAGATCCTCGGACATCACCCACACTGGCGCCGCAAGGACTGGCCGATGCCGGCGTTTTTCCGCCGCGAGGGCCTGTCGGGGCGCGGGATCCGCATCGAGTATGACGGCGACAACCTGACGACGCCGGTGCGCGAAGTGCCCGCCAGCGTTCCGGATGGGGCGCTGCCGGAAGACGTGGTGCTCGATGAGGACCGTTTAGTGGAAACCCTGGCGCTGATCCTCAGTGAAGAGCGGCCGGTGACCCTCGACCCGAGCCAATGGATCCGCTGATCGACGAGGTCATTCCGGTCTTGCCATGGTGCAGCGCGACAGCTTAGAGTCGCGGCGGATTTCGCGGGTTTTCCAGCAAACCCGCCGGGTGAGGAAATGAAAACAATCTACGTGGGGAACCTGCCGTTCAGCGCCTCGGAAGACCAGATCCGGCAACTCTTCGAGCAGTACGGCAAGGTGCAATCGGTCAAGCTGATCACCGATCGGGAAACCGGTCGGCCGCGCGGCTTCGGTTTCGTGGAAATGGATGGCGGAGAGGCCGATGCCGCGATCGCCGCCCTCAATGGCCAGCAGTTCGGCGGCCGGAGCCTGCGCATCAACGAGGCTCGCGAGCGCGCGGAACGCGGCCCCCCGCGTCGCCGGCCATAAACTCATCGCCTGTATGATTCGACTGGCGCCGGTGTCCGCGCGGACGCCGGGCGGCGGGCGGTTGCGCGCGGGCGGGAGAGTATCGCGTCATGGCGGATTCACACTGGACAGTTCATAAGTTTGGCGGGTCGAGCGTCGCGGACGCGGAGTGCTTCCGGCGAGTGGCGCAGATCGTGGAAGGCGGCGGCGCGCGCCAGGCGGTCGTGCTGTCCGCCTGTCGCGGCGTCACCGATGCGCTGCTCGCGCTCGTCACGCTCGCCGAACAGCAGGACGTATCCTTCGATGCGCGACTCAACGAGATCCGCGAACGCCACATCGACATCGCCGAGGCAGTGCTGAAGCCAGGCAGCGCCGCGGCGTACATCGCCGAGCTCAAGTCTGACTGCCGCGACATCCTCGGCATCCTGCAGACCGTCAAGCAGATCCGCTCCGCGGCGCAGAACGTGCGCGACCTCGTCGCGGGTTACGGTGAAATCTGGTCGACGCGTCTCTTCAGCGTGATGTTGCGGGAGCGCGCGACCCTCGCGGGCGGCGTCGAATGGCTCGATGCGCGCCGGGTACTGGTGGTGGAGTGGGGGCCGCTCGGGCCGATGGTGCACTGGGACGAATCGCGTCGTCGCCTGCACGCGGAGATCAATCCCGAATTCAACGGCGTCATGGTGATCACCGGCTTCATCGCGAGCGACACCCGCGGCATCCAGACGACACTCGGCCGTAATGGCAGTGATTTTTCGGCCTCGATCTTCGGCGCACTGCTCGATGCGAGCGAGATCCACATCTGGACCGACGTCGACGGTGTGCTGAGCGCCGACCCACGCCTCGTGCCCGATGCCAAGGTCATCGACTCGCTGTCGTACAACGAGGCGATGGAGCTCGCCTATTTCGGCGCCAAGGTGATCCATCCGCAGACCATGGCACCCGCGGTCGAGCGCGACATCCGCATCTGGATCCGCAACACGTTCGCCCCCGAGAAGGCCGGCACGCTGATCTGCGCGCACCCGGACTCGAAGCTGCAGGTCAAGGGCATCACCAGCATCGACGGCGTGGCGCTGATCAATCTCGAGGGCACCGGCATGATCGGCGTGCCCGGCACCGCGCATCGTCTGTTCGGCGCACTGCGCGAAGAGAACATCTCGGTGATCGTCATTTCACAGGGCAGCTCCGAGCACTCGATCTGTTTCGCGATCCCCGAGAACCAGGCGACGCGTGCCGAACAGGTCATTCGTCGTGCTTTCGACAGCGAGCTGCGCCAGGGCCAGATCCAGAGCGTCGAGGTCGATCGTGGCTTGAGCATTCTCGCGGTGGTCGGCGACGGCATGGCGGGTGCGCACGGTGTGGCCGCCAAGGTCTTCGGTTCGCTCGCCGACGCCGCCGTCAATGTGCGCGCGATCGCGCAGGGCGCTTCCGAGCGCAACATCTCAGTCGCCATCGACGGTCGTGGTGCGGCGAAAGCCTTGCGCGCGGTGCACGCGGGTTTCTATCTCTCGCCGCATACTGTGTCGCTCGGCGTGATCGGTCCCGGCACCGTGGGCAAAGTCCTCCTCGACCAGCTGGCGAGCCAGGTCGAGCGCCTCAAGCAGGACTTCAACCTCGACCTGCGCGTGCGCGGGATCATGGGATCGAGCCGGATGCTGCTGGTCGACGGTGGCATCGATCTCGCCAACTGGCGCGACCGGCTAAAGCGCGACGGCGTGGAGGCCAACGCCGAAGCCTTCGCCGAGTTCGTGCATGCCGAGTTCCTGCCGCACGCTGCGATGATCGACTGCACGGCGAGCAGCGAGGTTGCCGCTCGCTATCGCGACTGGCTGGCGGCCGGCATGCACGTGGTGACGCCCAACAAGAAAGCCAACAGCGCTGATCTGGCTTACTACCGGGCGCTGCGTGAGGCGCGCCGCGCCGCGGGCACTCACTACCTGTACGAGGCGACGGTCGGCGCGGGCCTGCCGGTGATCACGACGGTGCGTGACCTGCGCGAGACCGGTGACGAGATCAGGAGCATCGAGGGGATTCTCTCAGGCACTTTTGCCTACCTGTTCAATACCTACGACGGCACGGTGCCGTTCTCGCGCATCGTGGCCGACGCCAAGGCCAAGGGGTTCACGGAGCCTGATCCGCGCGACGACTTATCGGGGATGGACGTCGCCCGCAAGCTGATCATCCTGGGGCGCGAGATGGGTCTCGATCTCGAGATGAGCGACGTGCAGGTCGAGAGCCTGGTGCCCGAGGCACTGGCCAACTGCTCCATCGAGGAATTCCTGCAGCGCCTGCCCGAGTTCGATGCGGCCATGCAGACGCGCTACCAGAAGGCGCGCGCCGAAGGCCAGGTGCTGCGCTATGTCGCGCGGCTCGATGCCCCGGGCACGGCCACGGTCGGTGTTACGCGTCTCGATCAGCACCATGCCTTCGCCAACATCTCACTTACCGACAACGTGGTGCGTTTCGTGACGCGTCGCTACTGCGACAACCCGCTCATCGTGCAGGGACCTGGCGCCGGACCGGACGTCACGGCGGGGGGCGTCTTCGGCGACCTGCTGCGCCTGTGCGCGTACCTGGGAGCCAAGTTGTAGTGGCGCTTTCGACGGCAACCGCGTTCGCGCCGGCGACCGTCGGCAACGTCGGCATCGGGTTCGACATCCTCGGACACACCATGGAAGCGGTCGGCGATCGAGTCACGGCGCGGCGGGTTGCCGAGGCCGGTGTGCGCATCGCCGCGATCAGCGGCGTCATCGCGGATCTGCCACGGGCAGTTGAGCGCAACACCGCGGGCAAGGCGGTGCTGAGCCTATGGCAGGCGAAACGCGCGCCCGGCGGAGTGGAGCTCGATATCGTCAAGGGTATTCCGCTCGCTTCCGGTCTCGGGGGCTCGGCGGCCTCAGCCGTTGCGGCCGTGGTCGCGGCCAACGCACTCCTCGACGCGCCCGCCACGCCGCTCGAGTTGCTGCGTTATGCGATGCACGGCGAACAGGTGGCGAGCGGCTCGATCCACGTGGACAACATTGCACCGTCGCTCTTCGGCGGTCTGGTGCTGACCGTGGGCATCGACAATCCGCGAGTCAAGCAGATCCCGGTCCCGCCGAGCGTGCGTTGTGTGCTGGTGCACCCGCACATGCACGTCGCGACGCGCGATGCGCGCGGCATCCTCAGCCAGACAGTGACGCTCTCCGACTTCGTGTGGCAGACCGCGAACCTCGCCGGCTTTATCTCCGGCTGTTACTCGAACGACCTCGACATGATCCGCGATGCGTTCCAGGACGTGGTCATCGAGCCCCAGCGCCAGGCCCTGATCCCCGGCTTCCGTGCCGTGCGCGAGGCCGCGATGGCAAGCGGTGCGCTCGGGTGCTCGATTTCGGGTGCGGGTCCGAGCGTGTTCGCGTGGTGCGAAGCGTCCGACGCGGAGGCGACGCGCGATGCCATGGTGCAGGCTTTCGTCGCGCACGGCCAGGAGTCGGATCACTGGATCACCAGTATCGAGCCGCGCGGCGCGCGGCTCGTCGATCACTGATGCGCTTCGCGAGCACGCACGACCGGGGGGAAGCCGTCGCGCTGGCGCGCGCGCTCGAGCACGGGCTCGCATCCGACGGCGGTCTCTACGTTCCCGACTCCTTTCCGCAGGTCGACCTCGCGGCCCTGCCCGCAAGTCAGACGCTGGCATCGTTGGCGCAATGGCTGCTCGAGCCTTTCTTCAGTGACGACACGCTGCACGCGCAGCTGGGCGAAATTACCGCCGAGGCCTTCAACTTTCCCGCACCGCTGACGCCGCTGAAGGGGGGCGCGGAGAGCGTCGAGGTCTTCGAGCTGTTCCATGGGCCAACGGCGGCGTTCAAGGATTTCGGCGCGCGCTTCCTGGCCGGCTGCTTCGCACGGCTGTCACGCGAGCCGACGCCGACGACCATCCTCGTCGCTACCTCCGGTGACACGGGGTCGGCGGTCGCAGCAGCATTCCATCGCCGCCCCGGGTTCGAAGTCGTCATCCTCTATCCGAAGGGACT
>DATIEU010000642.1:0-2073 GCA_035455565.1 Steroidobacteraceae bacterium
CGGTGCCGGCATCCAGCGTGTGGAACTCGAGGAAAAGACGTCGGACGAGCTGTTCCGCGCGCTCTGGCCGCTGACTGCAGGATGTCGGGTACACAAGCAGCGCTACTGCGTGGAGGAAGGGTCGTTGACCTGGGAAATCGACCAGTTCCTCGACCGGGACCTGGTGCTCGCCGAAGTCGAGTTACCAGACCCCGCAACAGCAGTCGAGCTGCCTGAATGGCTCAAGCGATTCGTCGTCCGCGAGGTAACGCGTGATCCCGCATTCCTGAATCTGAACCTGGCCCGCTAAAGGCAGAACCGAACGATGAATGGACGTGTGGCGCTGGTCACTGGAGGCGGCCGGGGAATCGGACGCGAGGCGGCGATGCTGCTTTCGGCGGCGGGGGCGCGCGTCATGATTGCATCGCGCAGCGAGACGGAACTGGCGGCCGTAGCTCTCGAGTATGTCGTGGCCGACCTCGGAACCCCCGAGGGCTGTGGCCTGGCGGTTGCCGAGACCGAACGGCGACTGGGGCCGATAGATGTGCTGGTTGTGAATCACGGCATCGGCTCGGCGCACGAGCGGCTGGTGTGGGAGCAGGATCCGGAGGTCTGGCGCGAGACGATGCGCATCAACCTCGACGGTCCGTTTGAGCTCGCGCGCCTGACAGTGGGCGGCATGTGCAAGCGCGGCTTCGGCCGGCTGGTATTCACCAGCTCGACCGCCGGGGAGAAAGCGGAACGATCCGGTAGCGCGTACACCGCATCCAAGCATGGCGTTATCGGGCTCGCACGGGCGGTCGCCCAGGACGCCGGGCCTTTCGGCGTCACCTCAAACGCGGTGCTGCCTGGTTGGGTACGAACGGCGATGGCCGAGCGCTCGGCCAACACGGAAGCCGAACGGCGCGGCATCAACGTCGAGCAAGTCTGGCGCGAGCGCGCCGCCATCTACCCGCAGAACCGCGTACTGGATCCGCGCGAGGTCGCGCAGGTCATAGCATTCCTGTGCAGTGATGCATCCAGGGGCGTGAATGGCGAGGCGATCACCGTTGCTCTTGGCGGCATGTGGTAGACAATCTCGGACTCAGCGGGAGGTGACGGTGGGTGCTTTCAAGGAACCGCACGGCGACGTACTGAAACAGCTCTACTTGACGGAAAGCGCCGCCGAGCAGGAGAAGCAGCGCGCGCGCGACTACCGCTCATGGGACCTGACGGCGCGGCAGTTGTGCGACATCGAGCTGATCCTGAATGGCGGGTTCTCGCCGCTCGAGGGTTTCCTGACGGAGGCGGAATACAAGCAGGTCGTGCGCGACATGCGCCTGCCCTCGGGCGTGCTGTGGCCGATGCCAGTGACGCTGGATGTTTCCGTCGAATTCGCAGGCGGCACTTCCAAAGGCGAGCACATCGCGCTGCGCGATCCGGAAGGCGTGCTGATTGCGACCATGCAGGTGTCGGATATCTGGGAGCCGGACAAGGCCGCAGAATCAAGCGCCGTATTCGGCACGCAGGACGAGCAGCACCCGGGCGTGTACTACCTGATGCATCGTGCCGGCAGGATGTATCTGGGCGGGAAGCTGCAGGGCGTCGAGCCACCGACATGGTACGACTTCAAGCTGCTACGCGACTCGCCGGCGGAGCTGCGGGGACGCTTCCGCAAGCTGGGATGGCGCAAGGTGGTGGCGTTCCAGACGCGCAACCCGATGCATAGAGCCCACCACGAGATGTCGCTGCGCGCCGCGCGCGAGGCGGAGGCGAATCTGCTCATCCATCCGGTGATCGGGATGACGCGCCCCGGCGACGTGGATCACTACACCCGCGTGCGTTGCTACGAGCACATGCTGAAGCACTATCCGGAACAGACGACGGCGCTCAGTCTGCTGAACCTCGCGATGCGAATGGCGGGACCGCGCGAGGCGCTCTGGCACGCAATCATTCGCAAGAACTACGGCTGCACGCACTTCATCGTCGGCCGCGACCATGCCGGGCCGGGCAACGCCTCTGACGGCAAGCACTTTTACGAGCCTTATGCCGCGCAGGCACTGCTAAAGGAATATGAGCAGGAAATCGATGTCACGATGGTGCCGTTCAACGAGA